>DAOUUD010000246.1 GCA_030668345.1 Candidatus Cloacimonadota bacterium
GAATTAACGGAACATACCTGTCTTCTGCATCCCCGCACACCAGGATCTCCCTGCCGCAGCAGTCGATAGCCAGTCCGGGAGTGACTTCCACCCCCTTATTATCCACTGTTGGTTTAACGTCTAATCCGCAAACCACACCCCACCCGTGGACCGTTCTGTTGATCAGCCATCTTTTCTCATTAAAGTAACACTGCTCGTCCTGAAAGTCACGGGTAGTCATCCTTTTCCCGGTGAAGTAATTATTCCTCTCAAAACACGGAATGTCACAAATCTCGCAACGTCTTTTATCTACTTTATTTAACATATTCTACCTCCACTTAATTGAATGTTAGATCAGATCAGTATCCTTATTTAATCTTGAATTCCGGTCGAGCTTTCCACCCTGTTCTTCATTACTCACAATAATACCCGATCCGATAGTGTACGTATCTCCCAGCTGAATAGGTCCGTAATCAGCGATCTGTGTACTTATTCCCACAAACAGATCACTGCCATCTCCCCTTCCGGTTTGTATACGGTATATTGTATGAGCCGGTTTTTCATTATCCAGAATCTGCCTGAGCCCTTTTTCATAACGTTTTAGTTTTTCAGCAGAGAGATTTATCATAACAGTAAATTGATGGGCTAATGCTAAAAACGGCTCTTCTATTGACTGAACAATATCTCTAAGAGCAACCTGACCAATGATGGAATCATCTCCCAGACGGAATCCACGAACCGGAGTCGTAAGCAGCATGCTGTTTATACCCAGTATGAACGATCCGTCCTTATTGATGATCATTGGTTTTCCAGTTCTGGAATGTTCCAGAATTACAGGTCTTTTCCCCGTGTAAAGCCGTACTAATTCCTCAAGACCTGCTCTAGTTCCTTTCTGCTTATAAAGTACCGGTGCGCGTTTAATAAAATAACGCTTTTTATCATCTGTCCAGTCCTCTTCAACTGCCAGGTTCAACCATGAAGCAAGCCAGGCAAGAAAGCCCGGTGGTACAATATCCGGATCAAAATAATCAGATACATTGCCAATATCTGTTTCAAGATCATAAAATACCGTTTCAAATATTGACAGGAACCGTTCAAGGAACTCACTGCTGACCGGGTCTTCCTGGTATATTGCCGGAAGATAACGAAGGTAAGAATTGGCGGGATACAATATCTTCATCCGCTTTACTTCCGGCCCGGCTTTTTCATCAAAGGTCAATAAACCAATCTTCATCCACAGGTAACGCCCTTTCTTTTCCCTGAAAAGCATATCCTTTGAGGTTATTTCAT
Organism: Candidatus Cloacimonadota bacterium; assembly: GCA_030668345.1. Classification (GTDB taxonomy): domain Bacteria; phylum Cloacimonadota; class Cloacimonadia; order Cloacimonadales; family TCS61; genus JACNIV01. The sequence goes on from DAOUUD010000246.1 coordinate 1,270, forward strand.
TCCCGGTCAGGGTTTGCGGTCCGACCCATGCCGGTATATTTTCTTCTATATCCCCTGCTTTCTCCTGCGTTGATCTCTCCGGATCGGTGAGGATATCATCAATGATTTTTTTTAATGAAGCACTGTCAGATACGTAATAATATACATTTAAAAGCGTTTTTTGTGGTATACGTGCCTGAAGGGATAACCTGTGCCATTTACATTCATATATGCCGCTGTCAAGTGTTTTAGAGTAAAAAAAACCTTCTGTTGTTGAGAACATCTGCTGTGCGCTAAAAAAGGCAATTCCATTGCTGCTGCCCAGGTAGAGGTTTCCTTTCGAATCCAAAGCTAATCCCATGATACGGCCTGAAAGATCATGAACAGGGATTTTTCCTGTATAACTTCCGTCAGAATCGAACCTGTACAATGATTCTGTGTTATTATCAATCCCAGCTACGAGTATGTTCCCGTTTGTATCAATAGTGATTATTTCAGGCCGGAAATCTTCAGAAATCCTGGTGAAATCTCCAATTTTCGAATATTTTACCGTCTCATTCTCAGTAATCTTAATAAATTTTTTATGACCAGTATCTATTACGTAGATGGAATTATCTTTATTTACAGCTAATCCCACAGGTTCTTTCAGATGATCTTTCCCAAAACTTTTAACAAAGATACCATTGATAGCATATTTGGAAATTTCATGTGAATCTTTATCAAGAACATAGATATGTCCTTTTCTGTCAATTCCAATATCAACAGGATTACTTTGATAAAGAATATATTTTATTTGAAAATTGTCCCGGGAAAATGCTATTACTTTTCTGTTTACCGTATCAAGGACCCACAAAGTAAATGCATCCATAAGCATCCGTGCAGGATTGTGAGATTTATCCGGATCATATCCATCTATGGACGTGATATATTCCAGTACCTGAGATTTCAGTTCATATCGATAAAGTCTGCGGGTCTTTGTAACGGTATCTCCATCAATAAAATATATCTGTGCGCACTCATCCAGCGCTAAGCCCTGAAGATTCTTAATTCTGTCTGTTTTCAAAATCCAGTCAATAAAAGCAGGGCTCGAATTAAGAGTAAGACCTCCCCCTTTTATCGCATCAAGACGGTACCGCAGACCGCCTTTTTCCCATTGATCCCCGGTACTGAATATCTGGGTTTTATAATCTTGTGACATCATAGTTTCATCTAAATAAATTCAATATGTTGTTCTCCAAAAAAAGCAAGTCCATACCCGGGAATCCTGATAGCTTCTTTTTGATATTCCAGCTCTCCGGCACGCAATAAGACATGGGTTGCATAATCAACACCTTCCACATCGTCTATTATCTCATAGATCTCGGAAGGAAAGACAGAACGTCCAAAA
>DAOUUD010000124.1 GCA_030668345.1 Candidatus Cloacimonadota bacterium
AAAGGATTCAACCCACCTGTAATAACTGACGATTGGTGGTTAGATATAATTGAATATTCAGGCACTAATCCTATGGAAGGAACATTTCAAGATTCTATGGGTTGGGGTCGTTGGGGTTTTCCCTTACCCGAAAAAAATGAAACTCCAAAATCAAGAGGAAAAAGACTTGCTTTTGCTGCAATGCAAAATGAGTGGCAAAAAAAAGCAGATAATTTAATGATTACTCAAATTACACATCCTTCTATTGTATTAGATTTTATTAATAATCAACCAGGTTTAAAAGATGTTTGTTTTGAGAACTTGCACTATTTAGCCACATACGCTCCTCAACTTTCAATCAGAGGTTTTGGTGGTATTTTTGAAGATTCTTTTGAAAATTGGTATCTTCATTCTTTAAAAATTCAAAATGAGAAATCAGCAAATAATGATAAAGGAGGAACAGGATTAACTACAAACAAAAAAGTTCCTGCATGTGATGAACCAGTTGCATTAAGACATCCAACTTTTGGTTTTTATACGCCGTCAACTATAGCGTGTTTCTTTGTTCAAGGTCATCTAATGGGACCTTCTGTGAAAGTATATGAAACAATAGATTATTTAATGTGGTTTTTATCCTCAAATAGTGAATGGATGCCCGTAAAAATTAGAAATTTTTTAATTGATGGGATAAAAGAATGGATGGTTTGGTTTTGGACTGAATCAAACAATTGGGAGTTTCCCATTCCAATAAATAAAGATACAGGGACACTATTCAAATCAATGTTTGATGCTTCTGATGAAAAGAACTTTAAATTAACTAAAAGAATTGAAAATGACATTAGAACAAGAATAAAATATTCTAAAGAACATCTTTTACTATCGGATTCAGTTGAAGTATTAGTTGAGAAATTCTTAACACATAATTTCATAGAATATTGGATTAAAAATAATAAAAAAAGAAGCACAAGGAAAAAGAAATAAATGTGGCTAACAAGCGTGTCGTCGGTTTGGTCTCGCGGTGGTTTTGTCCTGAACCGTACCGGTTCAAGTGTTGGTCGGTCTGTTTACGACGGAATCCTTCTGATTCCGCCGCACACGCCAAACATTAGCATCAACATGAAAGAATAGAGAAAAAAAATGAAAAAGTTATTAATTGTAATTGTAATTTTAGTTAATTGTATCTCACTTATCACCCAAACATTAGTTCCGGAAGGAGATGTTTCAGGAGATTGGTTAATAAATGGTTCACCATATCTAATAGATGGATTAACGATATGAAATCATTAGTATTAGCTGAAAAACCCAGTGTGGGTAAAGATCTGGGAAGAGTGCTGAACTGCCGACCTCGTGGTAGAGGGTATATGGAAGGTGATAAATATGTTGTAACCTGGGCTTTGGGGCATCTGGTCACTTTGGCCGAACCTGAAGTATATGATGCAAAGTTCAAGCATTGGAACCTGGACTATCTTCCCATGCTGCCCGAAAAAATGAAATTGAAAGTGATAAAACAAACTTCTCAGCAATTCCGCACCGTGAAATCTCTATTACAGAGAAAAGATATTTCTGAAGTTATCATTGCCACCGATGCCGGCAGGGAAGGAGAATTAGTAGCCCGTTGGATAGTAATGCTGGGTGGTTGGAAGAAAAAAGCAATGAAAAGATTATGGATTTCTTCTCAAACCGATTCTGCCATCAAAGACGGATTTGCCAATCTGAAACCTTCGCAGAATTACGATAATCTGTTCCATGCAGCGGTAGGAAGAGCCGAAGCTGACTGGCTGGTGGGATTGAACGTGACCCGTGCACTCACTTGTAAGTTTGATGCCCGTTTGAATGCCGGCAGGGTGCAGACACCCACTTTGGCTCTAATTGTGAATAGAGAAGAGATCATCAAGAAATTTGTTCCTGTTAATTTCTGGAAATTGAATGCACTTTGTACAGGTTTCATAGCTTCCTGGCAGGATCAAAAGGGCAATGATCGAATCTTTGAAAAAGGAAAAGCAGATGGTTTGCTGGCAAGACTGAAGGGTAAAAATGCAATCGTTACTTCTGTAACTAAAAAAGCTAAATCAGAATTGGCTCCACTGGCTTATGACCTGACAGAATTGCAGCGTGACGCTAACCGACGATACGGTATGAGTGCCAAAGATACATTGCACCACACACAGATGCTTTATGAGCGATATAAACTGGTTACCTATCCTCGAACAGATTCACGATACATAACCAAAGATATGGTTCCCACTTTGGGGCAGCGTTTACAGCAAGTTGCCAAGGCTGGTTATAGCAGGCAGGCTCAACCACTTTTGCAGCAGGAATTGAAACCAACTTCGAGGTTTGTGAACGATGCCAAAGTCAGTGATCATCATGCTATCATTCCCACCGAGATTCCGGTGCATCTCAATTTGCTTTCCAATGACGAAAGGAAAATCTATGACCTGATCGTAAAACGGTTCATCACAGTGCTGTATCCGCTTCATAAGTATGAACAGATTGTGATTTTACTGGAGATTGAAAAAGAAACTTTTCGGACAACGGGTAGGATTGTGAAAGAACTCGGTTGGAGAGCTGTTTCGGTAGTAATGAAAGATGATGATGATGAGGAAGATTCCTCGCGTTTCATTCCTGAATTGAGTAAGGGGCAGACTGTGAAAGTGAACGATCTGAAACTCGTAGCATCCCAAACAAAACCGCCTTCCCACTACACAGAAGCAACTTTGCTTACAGCTATGGAAAATCCCGGGAAATTCATTGAAGATGAAGAATTGCGGGATTCCATCAAATCAGGTGGACTTGGAACTCCTGCCACCAGAGCAGATATTATAGAGAAAATCATTAAAGGCTATTATGTGGAACGGATCGGTAAGCAAATGGTTCCTACAGCCAAGGCTTTTGAATTGATCCGCCTGGTTCCGGAAACACTCAAACATCCTGAACTTACTGCCGAATGGGAAAAGAGATTGGGAAAAATAGCTGCTGGTGAAGAAAATAAAAACAGGTTTATATCAGATATAAGGCAAAATACTATGGACTTGGTAAACAAGATCAAAGCTTCCGAGTTTAAATTTACGATAACGAATTTAAGTAAGGAAAAATGTCCGATCTGTGGTAAACCGATGATGAAGTTTACAGACAAATTTGTATGCAGCGACCGTAAATGTGGTCATGAAACCGGAGCGGGAAAAGAAACCGGAATGCGTACCGGACGCAAATCTAAAAAAGATCGGCAAATGGACAGGCAATTGGTCTCCCGCTTTGGCAAACAGAAACAGCAGGAAGAAACTCTGGGCGATCTGTTTGATTTGTAAAGTTGTCATATAAGCCGCTCTATGAGCGGCTTTTATAACAATTTTATTGATAGCAGATATATTCCAAAAGCGAATCAAGTTGCATAAACATAAATGGTGATGTCCTCTTTTTTAGCTATTGGCTGAATTTTTTTGCTTCTGAAAAAAGAAAACACAAAATAGAAAATTTATAGCATATACAATATAATTAATTATTACTTTAACAAAATAGTTGACATAATTTTTATAAAAATCATTTAAAGAATAATAATAACTAACCAAATTGCAGGGAGGTTTATGAAGAATTTTGTTATCTTTTCTTGTTTTATAGTATTTTCATTATCAGTACATAGCTTACGGCATAGTTTTGCAACACATCTTTTGGAGCAGGGAGAAGACTTGAGATACATTCAAAAGATTTTAGGGCATAAAAGTTCGAAAACAACTGAAATTTATACTCATGTAACTTCTATTGGAATGAATAAAATCAAGAGTCCTTTAGATAGTATAGATATGAAAGATTAACTAGTTGTACAATAACTACTAAAGAAGTTATTATACAACAAAATTACTGTAACTATAGGTTAGTTATGTACACCTTTTTGGTAGGCGCGGGTACATATGTTAGCAGCAACTTAATAGGAGATGATATGAACAAATGCTTTTGTTCCATGTTTTTTACTTTCTTGACTCGTCGTTGCGTTATTCTTACGATTATTTTATTTTCAGCTTGTTTCCTTTACTCCATTGAAGTAGGCGGCGAAATCACTGAAGACACGACTTGGACACCAGAAAATAATCCTTACATCGTAATTGAAAACATCTATGTGAATGAAGATGTAACACTGACTGTGTTGCCGGGAACGGAGATAAAAGTAACGGGCGCTTTATTGACCTGCCTGGATGATTTTTACGATAATTTTTTCCTGACCGGAAGTAGTCCTGATCTTGCTAAATGTATAAAAGTCGATGGCAGGATCATTGCGGAAGGTACAGAACAGGACAGTATCATCTTCACCAGAACGCAGGATTATTTTTCTTATAATTGGGGTTCGATCTACATAACATCTACCGCAGACCAATGTAGCTTTAAACATTGTCTTTTCGAACATGCCGCTTGTACTTTAATCTCATACAGTGATATATCTAAAGGACTTCATTTTGGGAATGGTAATGGCATAGTTGAAAATTGTATATTCCTGAATTGTGCTGTCAGTATCAGTGCAGAAGCAAATGCAATAAGTCTGGAGATAAATAATAATGAATTTCTTATAACAAATTATGTGAATCCGTATTTGTTAAATTTCTCGCGTGGAAGAAAACACATAGAAACAAATTATGGGTTAAGCCAGTATGTTTTGGTATGCAATAATACATTTGAAGGTTATTGGTCGTATAACGGAATCGATTGCTATCAGGTATCCTGCGTTGATAATATATTTTCTCATTGTAATTCATCGAAGGGGAGTGGTTATTATTACAGGAATGAATTTATCGGAGGTAATTACGGTCTCACAGATGGCGAATTCCTCTACATCAAGAAAAACAGTTTTATAGATTGTGGTCGCGCATTATATACTTGGGGTGATGAAGGCTATTATGAGATAAGCGATAATTATTTTGATGAATCTCGGGTTTCTATATATTTTTGCGATCCTAATAGCTTCTTCGTTAGGAATTATCTTACTAACGTTGGGGGCGGTGTTGCATTTTACGGTGCAATGAGCAGAATTACAGATAATATAATCAATAACTGCAATACAGCGTTATCTGCTTATGCTAATGATTTATTTTGCAATAATATTTTCATAAATAATAGTGATGTTTTTTCGTCTCTTTCAGATAACTGTATTATCCAGAATTGCATTTTACTCAATAATGAGGATTTATATAAATATAATATATATGGTGCACCAATCATTCGTAATTGCATCATGGATTTCACACTTCCTCCGGAATGCATTGACGGCGGCGGCAATATCATCGTGGATTCTCTGCAGGTACAATCTATTTTCGCAGATATCCAGAACTGCGATTTTCACCTAACACCTGGCAGCATTGCCATTGATGCCGGGTTTGGTGCTCCTGTCTATTATCCCTTCGACCTTGATAATAATAAACGCATCTGGGATGGAGATGGGAATGGCTCTACTGTTATCGATATTGGTGCCTATGAATACAGCGCTCCGGCTTACGGCGGAATTCAGGGCGTTACCTATAATCCGGCAAACAATGAAGCCGTGGATTTTGTATTCATTAAAATAGATAATCAAACCGGTGAATTCATGTTCTCAGACAGCTTGGGTTG
>DAOUUD010000004.1 GCA_030668345.1 Candidatus Cloacimonadota bacterium
GCATTTCATCTACAAAGCAGTTGCTCCCGAAAAACTTATCGAAGCCTGGAATACCGGGTTTGGCAAAAGCGATATATCAAATCTGCAGGAAGAAATAGCCACCTTTAATTCATATTTCATAGAAGATGCAAAAAAAGATGAAGTCTATGATATTATTTATGTGCCGGAAGTTGGTACTTCTGTTTACATGAATAACGAATTGAAAGGAACAATTCCGGGATTGGAATTTAAAAAAGCTGTTTTTTCTATCTGGCTGGGAGAACAAACCGAACTTCCAAAACTGAAGAAAGCAATGCTGGGAATGTAGATAACTCTGCCGCAAACGGGAGATTTATAAGTTTTGAGCTTATTTTGAGGGGTTAGAATATAATTGAAAAAGAAATTAAAGCAGATCAAATGCCGTAATTGCGGGAAGATGGTCAGTTCCCATGCAAAACGCTGTAAATATTGCGGAACAGTGCTGCGAATGTCTGCGGTCGGCATAATTCTAATCATTGCAGTAATCGCATTTATTATCGCTATAATTGCTATCGGAATCATACAGACTTGATACATGATTACTTTTTCTAAATATAGGAAAGGGACATTGAATATTCAAATTTCTACAAAAAGCGTTCATGGCTCTAAAACAAAAAAGAATCAGGATAGCTTCGCTCTACCACAAGAAAAGCATGACACGCAAAGCAAAGGCTGGCTTTTTGTTGTATGTGATGGCGTGGGTGGATATTACGGAAGCGAGATCGCCAGCCGGATGTGCTGCCAGATGCTGCTTGATGATTATTATAACTCCAAAGATATTCCCGATCTTACAATATGGTTTCAAGATGAACTTACACAGATCAACGATGCAGTTATTGCGCAAGCAGATAAATTGAACTATAATAAGATGTCCACCACTGCAGTATGTTTACTAATTAAAGATAATAAAGCTTATATTACAAACTGTGGAGACAGCAGGCTTTATCTTTTTGCAGATGGAAAGCTCGCTCAGGTGACCGAAGATCATTCAGTTGTATGGGAGTACTACAAACAGGGTTACATTACAAAAGATGAAATCATTTTGAGCAGTGTAAAAAACCTGATAACAGAGGCTATTGGACTGGGACCTTCACCAAAAATTGATTGTTACACGATAGAGCTATCGGATAAGTTTACATTCCTGCTCTGTTCGGACGGGCTTACCGACGTTGCTGCCGATAGCGAAATTGAAAGTGTACTCCATCAACAACCCAAGCCTAAACAATGTGTAAAAGCCCTTTACAACCTTTCCCAGGCACATCTCACAAGAGATGATGTAACGGTGGTGGTGGTAAGTAAAACATAATAAATAATTTTGTAAGTTCATAGTCTTAGTTCAAAGGTTTCTTATTAATTAATCCAATTATTATGTTTCATTTACGATATTAAATTTGACATTCTGACCACTATCATCCAGCTTTGTTAAATATAATTAATAGGAGAAATAAATGGATAATGGAATAATTTTTAACAGCAGAATATTGGATATCGTTCTGGTTGCGTTGATAGTAGCGCAAGTTCTTAAAGTGTTGTTCGGTTTAATCAGGGAAAGAAAATTGAATTTCCGCTACTTTCTCGATATGGGCAGCATGCCCAGCTCACATACAGCTTCTGTTGTTTCATTAACAACTGCCGTAGGCATCAAAGAGGGATTAAACTCTACTTTTTTCGCTATCAGTATTGTATTTGCTATAGTTGTGATGTATGATGCTACTGGTATACGCCAGGCAGCGGGAAAGCAGGCTGCTTTATTGAATAAGATCGTGGAGAATATCCGCAAGAAAGAAGGTTATTCCCTTATCGAGGAGAATCTGAGAGAGCTTCTGGGTCATACTAAGATGGAAGTCCTTGTGGGAGCATTGATCGGTACAGGCGTTGCCTTCCTGATGAGTTAAAATATCTGCTCATCAAATTAATGTAGAAGTAATGGTGCGAAATAATATTAAGAAATATTTTAGACAGAAATTAGGAAAACATCCAAATATTCATGAAACAGATGATTCAGCGATTGTGAAATTATTATAGTTATATGAAACAATTTTTTATAAAAGCATTTCTGAAGTTGCCGGATTGTACACTGAAAAACAACCTGAAGTTTTTATATTTTAATCTTTTCAAAAAGAATAAGTTCAAGATTTCATATAGAAGAAAGAAATTTATTGTTAAATTTAAAAATTTTACTCTCATCTTTAATAATGATCCATATATTGAACTCTCTATCCCAACTAAGGGTTATCTAAAAAAATATAAGATAAATAAAGATGACATTGTTATCGATGCAGGTGCCTATGATGGTGTTTTCACAATAGTTGCAGCAAAACTGGTTGGAAAAAATGGAAAAGTTATAGCCTTTGAACCGGATGCACAAAACTATAAAATGTTAGCTGCCAACATCAAATTGAATAACCTGAATAATGTAATTTTAATAAATAAAGGTCTTTGGAGTGATAGTACTATTTTAAAATTTAAAAACATAGGTAGTGGTATAGCATCCGTAAACCATAATGGAGATATTTCCATTCCTGTTGTAAGTTTAGATGAAGCCATTAGACAATTGAGAATCAATAGAATTGATTTTATTAAAATGGATATCGAAGGAGCTGAACTGGAAGCCCTGAAAGGTTGTGAAAACATTCTTCAGAATAACGATGTGAAACTTGCTATAGCTTCATATCATATTGTAAATGGTAAGCAAACTTACATTAAGCTGGAAAAAATGCTGGAAGAATATGGATACAGAGCTGAAACATCTTATCAGTTGCATCTTACAACTTATGCAAATAAGTAGAACTATGAGAGAATGATTTATAAAAAATCTTTGTCTCTTTTCTATTTATGTATTTATATTGAGTTAATGAATTAAGTACAAATTTTATACAATAAATAATGAATATTTATTGGTTTTATTCTTCTATATTATCATTGACATACAAAACTACTTTAGAGATTTTTTTGATCAAAATGTTTAAAAAGGTATAAAATGAAAATTAACTTCTTTGAAAGTTTATTTTAAAATGCGACATCATAGAAAGATCGTTTTAAGCATACTGCTTTTGTTGCTCGTTCACTCATTGTATTCAGACGATTCAGATCAAAAACCATTTATAAGACAAATTGGAGAAGAATTCCTGATGGGCGTTTTACAGGCAAACTACCGGGAAACACCTATCGATGAGATCTTGCCGGTAAACCAGGTACCAATCGGTAACATCCAACTGCCACCAATTAAAACTCATCCCAGCTTGTTATTCAAACCTGAAAAAATAAATTCTATCCGGGGTCGTCGTTTTCGTCTGCCTTATAGTGAATGGGCAGATAACATCATCGAAGCAGCATTAGCGTTGAATTACCCGGCAGATTCACCACTCCTATTCGAACTGACCAGAAGCAAGATTGCTAAATTAAATACTTTTGCTTTTTTTCTTACTCAGAATGAAAGTTTCCTGAATGAAGCCATCTGTGCTCTTACTAATATTGGTGAAACCAAACCTCCTGATACTGCTGAAGGAGGAAACCCCGGGATAGGTTGGGGTGACTGGATGCAGGCAGCAGAAGCTTTACAGAATTATGCAGTTGCTTACGACCTGGTCTATTCTAAACTTGGTACAGATCATGTTATCTTTATCGAGGATCGCCTTGCTGCCAAAACAGATCAGATATATAAAAATTTCACCCGCATACCGGGCAGTTTGAATTCTACTGATCTTTCCATAGGATTCGGGATTCCCAAAAATAATCACATAATCGATATTTCCTGCGGTGTTGCCACTGTTGCCATGGTTTTAGATCATCGGAATTCTGAAAAATGGTTTAAAGCTGCCATAGCTGAATTGCAAAGTGGGTTGGCATTTATCCTGCCGGATGGATCTTACAGAGAAGGAGCTTATTATGCTCGTTTTGTGGCTAGTAGAATGTTTCCCTTTTTCTTCTATCTGAATAATGTTACCAATGAAAATCTTTTTGAACATCCCGTTATTAACCGCCTGAATAGATGGCTCATCGATCTGGAAAAACCCGATGGAACCGTTCCAGATTTTGATGACGCATATCCGGAGAAATTGCTTTACCAACCCATCGCTGTTGGACTGTCACCTTCGGGAAAAGAATTACGCTATCTCTTTGAAAATAATACAAACAGGTTCAGCAGATTCAATGCAAACTTTGTAGAAACCTTTTGTGCTTTCGACGATAGAGTGAAACCCATGGAACCAGCTACAGGTTCAACTGTCTTTTATCCTGATGGAGGAATTTCTGTTTTTCACGGTAATAACGATATTTACGGACTTTTTCTAGGTGAACCCGGACGTCCATATTTATGCAATCATGAACACATCGAACCAACTGCATTCACACTTTCAGCTTATGGAAAGAATTTTCTCATCGATGCTGGTTACGGACCCAAGGGTACTAACGATCCAAACAGGAACTGGTACATTTCCAGCCAGTCACACAATATTCCATTGATCAATGGTCTTGGTCCCGATCAAAATCCGGTATGGGGTGATGAGTTGAGTAGTGAAATGTCAGCATATTTCCAGAGTGAACTATTTTCTTCCAGCACTGTAAAAGCTTTCTACAGAGATACTGAAATTTCCAGAACCATCTGGTTTGCCGGACGAAAGTATTTCATTGTTATCGATAACTTGAAATCTGAATTCAGAAATCGCTATTCAATTCCCTGGCATGGTCTGGGAAATATCAGGGAGATCGATGAAAATCATATTTTGTGGAAACAGGATGATATCGAGCTAAAAGCGGAATTTCTTACTCATGAAGAGAACCGACTTTCCCTTACAACCAAACAGGGTTTACACACTCTAAAAGAATTTGATAATATCCATACTACTGCAATAGTGAGCTTTCCTCGTTCCAAACAACAGAAACTGATCACTCTCTTCATACCCGATGATAAAACAGCTCCCAATATGAAGATCGAAGAGTTGGCCATACTTTCAAATGGAAATGCCACAGCACGTCGTATCCGGTCAATTACTCAGAACACCGAAGATATCCTCGTATTGGCAAATAGTACATGGACTTGCAGTGATATTCGCAGCGATGCAGAAATCGCATTTATTCAAAAAGATAACCGCGTTCAATTGATCTCAGTTCGTTCCGCAACAAACCTGTTTATTGATGATGAAATGATCTTTCAATCAGATCATCCTGTAGATCTTACTTTAAACCTGGATGACAGGGGCTGGTTCGGATATTTAGGATTGGAAAGTAATGACAAAACACAAATAACACTATATCCACCAACCGATCCCGGCTTGATGATCTTAAATAAAAAGATAGTTAAACACCGGTGGGAAAATTCTTCAATTATTGTTTCAGTATCCGATTCAGGAATTTTTCAAACCGGTATGATCAACGATAGAATAGGTACTACTAAACAAGTTCGATCTGATCTTCCCATACTGGAACAACTCAGCGTTTCAATTGATCCGGCATGGGAAATGGATAACCTGAATTGCTATGAAAAAACGCAACTTCGGAACGAAATTATTGATCTGGTCGGTACTGATATTCTGCAATATTCGGATTCTCTTTTGGGAAGAAAAAACCTGATCCCTGCTGTCTACGGAATTGCATCAGGGCTTCATAGGCATATTTGGAATTCTTCTGATGATTACAGTTTCACACTTCCGCAGAGATTCAGGTTCGAAAGAAAGATCGCCGGTTACAAATTCAATTATTATGAAGAAGGTTTTCTAAATGAGAAGGGCATAAAACCTGCAATTCACAAATTTGCGATAGATAACTTCTTTTTCTTCTCTCACGACAGGGATTTTGAAGATCACAACTTTACCGAAGTAGAATTTAATTATCATAGTTATCTTTTACGAACTTTTTTCGAAAAATTCCAGGATGATTACGGTTATCAATTGGAATTCAGAAAAGACCTTGAAGCAGGATGGTTGGGATTAAATCATTCTCAAAATGATTTTTCTAATGAACTTTCAAATGCATTTGCTTTTGCTCATAGAGAATGGGCAGGAAATTTCACGATAAACCGCTTTCAAAGGCAATATGAATATTATATTTCGGGCAAAAGAACAGGTAAGAAAACCTCTGTTACATGGATTGGTAGCGCAAATAATGAAAGAGAGATAACAGATATTGGAATATCAAATTCGATCTATCTTTCCAGGCATTTTATCTTCTCTTCCAATTGTACTAATCCGCAGGTTAACGAAAACGATTTCATTGACCTGACTTTCTCTTCTGCAGTATATTATGGTTATGATAAGCTGAGTGGTTCCTTTTCTGTGAACAGGAACGAAGACGATGATATTACTGCAAATTACAATGGTATTTACCGGTTTGGGAAGTGGCGGTTTTCTGGCAGAACAACTTATGATAATATATTAAAAGGAGATTGTGCTGTTTCATATCGGTCAAAAAAATATTCCTGGCAATACAATATCTAACACGAAAAAGAGTGTTTATTCAGCCTGGTTTGTCATCCGTCGTTTCTCTGGACACCTTTGTTCAACGTAGAATGGGATCTGCTCTTACAAGAATTCAATACATTGAATTTCGGATTGTACTATAATGGTGCTCACAGATTAGGAAGTGAATTCAGCATCATTCAAGAAGAGGACTGTAATCTTTTTGGTCTAACAAGTGTTTTCGATATATCGCTTAGTGAAGTTGAATCTGTCCAGGTATATTCAACAGCTATGTTTTCTGAGAATGGTAATATAGATAGCTATGAACTTAACCTTACACAAACCGGAAAAAATATTACGCCCGGTATATTGATCAGTCATGATGACCGTGGATTTGAGCGATTTGAAGGATATTTGAAGTGGGTCTTTTAAAAACAATACTTCTCTCGTTTAAAACTGACTGAATTCATCTTCGTGTTGCTTTGTTTACTTCGCAACTGAACATTCTTTTTAAGCATGCCGATTTGCCATTTCTTTCTGTTGACAGTAAAAAGAAATAATTTTGTTTGGATATAAATTTTTTTTACAAAAAAAGGAGGAATAAACAAATGTTAGACAAAACAGCTGATCTGGCAGGACCGGGAATCAGTACTTATGAAGAAGTGGAAAAAATACTTCCCTCAGATTACAAATCTTTGCTGACCCCAAGTGAAACAATGATCGCTTTATTCGAAATGAAGAAGTACATTGAGGAAAATCTGTGTAAAGAACTCAACTTGATAATGGTTCAAGTGCCACTTATTGTTGATATTAAAAGTGGAGTAAACGACTATCTTGACAGGGATGGTTCCAGATCTCCTGTAGGATTTCCTTGTGGACTTGGACTTGACAAGCCTATTCAGGCACAAGTAGTACAGGCAGCCACAAAATGGAAACGTGCTGCTCTCAAACAGTTTGGTTGTAAAGTAGGAGAGGGTGTCAATACTGATATGAAAGCCGTCAGGAAAGACTATTTCTTAGATCATGATCACTCATCATATGTGGACCAGTGGGATTGGGAAAGAGTTATTACCGCTGATGATAGAAACCTTGAATTCCTTAAGGATATTGTTAAGAAAATCTGGAAAGTTTTATTGGGAGCAGGAAGACATGTTCAAGAACTTTTCCCTCAGTTAAAAGATAGCAAATATCCGGATTTTCCGGAAGAACTTAAATTCATTCATGCTGAAGAAATCCTGGAAATGTTTCCTGACCTTCCACGTAAAATGCGTGAAACTGAGATAATAAAGAAATATCCGGCTGTTTTCATCATTGGGATTGGTTGGGTACTCAAAGATGGTTATCCACACGAAATGAGAGCTGCAGATTACGATGATTGGGTAACCGAAACAACCTCTGAAGCAGGAAAACCAACACATGGACTTAATGGTGATATCCTGGTTTGGAATCCTGTAACTAAGCGTCGTCATGAATTGACTTCGATGGGTATTCGCGTAACCAAAGATACTCTTAAACAACAGCTTGAGATCACCGGTCAAATGGATTTCCTGAAACTGCCATATCACCAGGCAATTCTTAATGATGAAATACCTCTCAGCATTGGTGGCGGTATCGGGCAATCCAGAACTTATATGTATTTTCTCAGGAAAGCTCATCTTGGTGAAGTCAGCGTTACTATCTGGCCTCAGCAACTTAAAGATATTTGTGCTAAAAAGAACATTTTTGTTTTAGAATAGAAGTATTATTATCAAATTGAAACGACCGCGAGAAGATCAGCTTGCGGTCGTTGTCTTAATCTGTAATTTCAAATAAAAATTGAGTAATATATGAATGTAGAAAAGAAAAAAAACCGTTATCAACGGATATATCAACAATTGGAAGAGTTGTTTTATAAAACGACCGATCCGCTTGCCCGGATGAGTACGATCACGGCTGTTCTGCACCATAAATTCGATTATTACTTCTGGACAGGCTTTTACAGACTCGTAAATGATGAACTAATTGTTTGCTGTTATCAAGGAAGTGTTGCTTGTTTAGTTCTTCCTGAACATTCAGGTGTTTGCTGGGCAGCAATTGATGAAGGGAAAACTGTTATTGTTCCCGATGTGAATGAATTTCCCGGACATATTGCCTGCGACAACCGATCAAAATCGGAGATCGTTGTTCCTGTCAAAAACAAAACAGGTAACATCGTAGCAGTTCTGGATGTAGACAGCAAAACACTTGGTTCTTTTGATGAGATCGATGCGAAATATCTCAAGCAGATTGTTGAATTGATATATTCCTAATGCCTGTTCCCCACCATGAATGTGCATCATCTCATCGATCGGGCTGTTGTGTGGGTCTGGATGAAAAAGAATGGTGCGAAATTTGAGTTTATTGATTAAATGTAATCCTCAAAATCTGTGCGGCTGAAAGGTTTTTCGTTCTTATAAATTATCTTGAACTCTGGATTTTTAACTTCTTCCTGCATCAGTTCCGGATAATTTCCAAATTCATTTCTCTCGAATTTTCTAACCGGTAGAATTAAATCCCGGAATTTTTGGATCGCAATCTTTTCCGGGCTGAGATCGTGCCATTTTTCACGGGCAATATGAACAATAAAATCATCAATCCTGGTATATTTATCCAGCTCTTTCTGCCAGAAAAGCCAGAAGAAACGATACAACAATTTTCTGATTGGCTTGGCACTTCCAATATGAACAAAGTAAATTTCTTTCAGTCTCTTAATTTTGTAGAAAAATGGAACCTGTAAAGATTCGAATTTACCTTTTTTCATGTATTTCAGTTTAGGATGATACGTGTGAATATAACCTTCTGAATTTGTTTCTTTACCGGTTTTCACATGAAAGAGATCACCGGCAAAGCTGAAAGTGAGTGGATAGATTAGATAGGATTTCTTTTGATTTAACCTTAAGAGATATTCACGTAGAAATTTGATATTTCTATATCCAGATGTATAGGCGATGAAATCGGAATCCCAGCGAAAAATCCAACGGTATGAAGTTAGCGACAAAGCATGATTGCTGACTTTACAGATATCATTAGAAGTTTCATTCTCGAGGATCAATTTATAATTCAATCTTTCTTTTATCCGTTTGATCTCTGCCAAAGTCTTATCTGTTGAATTATTGTTCACAATTACCACTTCGTCGGCAAATTCGTTCAAAGAAAGCAGCGATGTAGCGATCCAATCCTCTTCATCCCGCACCCGGATCATCACGCTGATACCGTTTTTCCGTTTTGGGTGAGGAATTAAAAATTGGAGTAAACTCGCAAAAATAGATATAATATATCGCAGATTCTGCGCTTTTGTGTATTTATGCTTATACATCAGCAAACTCTTGTAAAGTACTAATTACTTCGATACTATTTTCGGTCTTATAAAAGAATAGTTCCTGCAATCCTTTAAACAGCACCAGGTTAAGTTTATCATCTGCTTTCTTATCCTGCTTTAAAATGAAAATTCCTTTTTCCAAAAGCTGAGGTAGATATTTGCCCGGGAAGGAAGCTGGAAGATCAAATTTATCCAATCTTTTTTCAATTCGACGATAAACCTCACTATCGATAAATCCTTTTTTCAGGCTAAACCTGATCGCAGCTCGAATGCCTACTGCTACTGCAGCTCCATGTGGAATTTTATAATTTGAGATCGATTCCAGAATGTGCCCAAAAGTATGTCCCAGGTTCAATAATCTTCTGGATGATTTATCATGCAAATCCTGCTGGCAGAGTTTTATTTTTGTTCTGATCGCTTCCTTGATGATTTCCTCAATATTTTGTTCGTTATTAAGCATCTCGGGCAAATTAGATGTCGGTAAAAACGACATTTTAATGATTTCTACAAAACCTCCTTTATAATCAGCTTCTAGTTGGGTGCCGAGGAAATCAGTATTAATGATCACTTTCTCAGCAGGATAAAAACTTCCGATACCATTTTTGATATTTTCATAGTTAATACCCGTTTTACCCCCGATGGCAGCATCCACCATACCCAGTAAAGTTGTCGGAATTAAAATTAACCCGCAGCCACGTTTGTATGTAGAAGCGGCAAATGCAGCGATATCAGTGGTAATCCCTCCTCCGATGGCTATGATACAAGAATTTCTTGTTGCATTACTTTGTAGAAAAAATTCATATATATTTAAAACCGTATCGATGTTCTTATTCTTTTCTTTTGCAACCAATTGGAATATCTTTTTCGGGTTCAATGCTCCAACGAATAATTCTTTATATAGCTTATACAGTATAGAATCAATAATGAAATATTCTTCCTGATATTTAGAAAGAACTTTTTTCAGGTCAACCTGAAATTCGATCTCCTGCATTATATTATTTAATCTATATCTCATTTTCTCCTTTTTGCTTTATTATTTTCAGTATTAATCGTAAATTATCATTTTTACGATAATAGTAAATAATGAGTGCAGCAATGACGATTGTTATCATAATTTTTACTGCAAAAACTATCCAACTTAATGGCAGATATGAATTTATTTTTGCTGAGATTGATAAAACCATAATTGCTATCAATATAAACATGATATTATATTGTATATCATGCAATCGTTTAGCTATGGTGAAATTGAAGATAACAATGAATAGATAAGCCAAAACCGATGCTATTCCTGCGCCATATATTCCATAAGATGGGATAAGAATAAAATTTAGGATTATGTTCAGGATTGCTCCAAGAATTACTGCTAAGGATATGTTACCAGCATGTTTTTTTACATAAAAACTGATATTGATAATATTGAAAACACCTAGCAGAAAAGTAGAGATAACTCCTATAAATACTATATTAATTGAAGCAATATATTGTGCATCTATGAATATCTTAAAAAGTTCTTGAGAAAAAATAATTATCAAAGAACCTAAAATTGTTCCAAACATAATATAGTAATTATAAATTCGATTATAAGATTCTTTTGCTGTTTTTCTATTGGCAATTTTCATAGCATATGGATAGTAAACTAAACTTGTTAATGCAACCAGAAATTGCATAATCATACCCATTCTGTAGCCTACGGAATATATTCCAACATCGTGAAGATTATTTGGTGAAAGGTATGTGAGCATATATCTATCGGATGCTCTTAAGATAAGCATCGAAATCGTTCCAGGAATTATTACAACACCAAATTTTAATAGATTTTTTATAAGTTCAGGATCAAAGATTAAGAGGTTTTGAGAATTCTTATTTAACTTAGATAAAATTTTTAAAATCACAATTGAAGCTACTACAGCTGAAATTACAGTAGCAATGCTTAGAAAAATGAAATAATGATCTACTGTGAATTGCTTTTTGAGAGCAAAAACAGCAATCAGAATCAATACTATTACATTTTGGAGTGCGCTTAACAACGCATAACTTCTGGATTTTTCCATGATATGTAAAAAACTTAATGTGATTCCATAGATCGTATTGAAAAACAAAATCACAGCTAAGTAAATAAAAAGATGCTGGTGTGTGTTGGAACGAATGCTGAATTGTGCTAACTCACTACGAAATATGATAATGAAAGTCGAGAACAACAACCCAACTATTGTTAGTAATATATAAACTGAAGATATCAGTGCGAATTGATATTGATTAGTTTTTTTATTGTAAAAATATGAAAAAATAGCTTGCTGAATTCCCAGAAGATAAATCATACTCGCAACCGAAAAGAAAATCATTAAATTTATGTAAATTGCAAATTCTTCTGGAACAAGAAAGTGCGTAAATATCGGTAGAAACAAGATAAGGAGAATTTTATTAAAAAGGTCTCCTACTGCATAATCAACTGTTTTTCTTACATAACCCGACACCTTCATTTCAAAAACCTATTCATTTTTTTATGTCTAATAAATTAAATTAAATATTATTGACAATATATTTCGTAGAATTAAATGTACTGAGTAATAGAAAAATAGAAAATGTGCAAAAAAATAGGAAGTAATGAATTCATATAATAAAGATGAATATAAGAAAATTATAGATTCTTGGATTAATACAGAAAAGAAGCAAACATGTGGATCAGAATCTCAAGAGAGATATATCAAAGATCATTTACAGCGTTTCGAATATATATTTAATCTTAATATCAAACTGCTCCCCCAAAAAGAATCACGTATTTTAGATGTTGGAAGAAGTTATTTATCAACAATGTTAGCAACTTACTATCAAAATGTCGTTACATTGGGTTTTGATATTCAAGATGATCAAGGCGGTCATAGAGAGGTTGAGAATGTTAACCTTGACCATATCGTATTTGATCTCAATGAAAGCAGGTATGTGAATAAATGGCCAGAACAGAAGTTTGATCTAATTATTTTCTCAGAAGTAATAGAACATCTTTATGAAGCTCCTGAATTTGTTTTTCTATTATTAAGTTCGATGCTGAATAAGAACGGGTACTTAATTTGCACTACTCCTAACTTTTCCTTTTTAAGAAATCGATTAAGTTGTTTCATCGGGAATAATCCAAATTCTAAAATCCGTTTTTTCAAAGAAAACCCAGCCCATTTTCGAGAATACACAAAAGTTGAATTAATCGAAATTGCAAAAAAAAGTGAGCTAAGTATTTATAATCATGAATTTATAAATTTTCCAATTAAAGTGACAGATATGAAAACAAAAATTATAAGAAGTTTTTCAAATTTAATTCCGTCTTTCAGAGCATCACATATACTGGTTTTGCAAAAAAATAATCATTAGAGAGTATTAAACACATTCTGATACATTTCTATAGTTTTTTCAGCAATAATAGGCCAAACAAAATTTTTCCTGATATGTTCACATAAAGCCGAGTCTTTCTGCTTGTTTAATGACTTTTCGGTAGATTCTTTAATAGAAACAATTGAGTTAGGATTGGGATATTCTGCAAATTTCCCAAAATACTCTTTTGTACCTCCATGAGGAGTTATAACAATATTCGCACCGGCTAAACCAGCTTCTAAAGCTGCTCTTCCTGGTGTTTCATAACGAGTGGGAAGTATAAATGTGTTACATGCTGCATAAGCAGAAGCAAGGAGAGGATCGTTGTGATTGATCCACTCAATTAAAGTGATATTTCTACTTTTTTCAATTTCTCTTCTACACCATTCACCTTCTTCGTTATGAAGTATATCGGCAATGATAACAGCAGGATGATCAATTTGCTGCAATGCTTTTATGATATTCTTACCATTCTTTCGTACAGGTCCCAAATGTCCCACGTAAAGGATGAAATCCTTTAATCCGTATTTTTTTTTGAATAGAGTCGCATCAGTTTCTGCAAAGCGTTTTTCTACACCATTATGGATTACCTGTATTTTATCTCTATTAACGTTCATGCCATCTACCAACAAATTGCCTTCATCAATTGTATTAGGAAGTACTTTCTCGGCGTTGTTGCAGATATACTTTGTTATCTGATAATCTGATATGGAACGAATAAATAATTTATTCAAAGGTTTTTCCAATTTCTGATATAATCTTACCTTCCAGGCAGGATGATTACTGAAAATGATTGGATTTACTACATACTTCGCTCCATACAGTTTCAGATTGGAAGCAAGCGAATATGTACTGATATTTGCCAGGAAAATATGAATAAGATCTTCTTTTGTAAGCTTCAAATTAAAATCCCACATATCAAATAACTTAACGTCAATTCCAATATCTTCCAATGCTTTCTTTACATGCAATAGTTTGTATGTCGGTCCACCACGATTCAACATTATCGATTGGTAACTGGCTATATATATACTCATTTTTCTCTTCCTTTTTATCTAAAGGATTTTTTACCTTTCTTAGTTTCAATATCATACAAAATATCGCGCCAATGAAATTTACGGGCCCTTTGCAGATCTTTTTGGATAGTTGGATTTGAATGAAATTTCAAGTTGATCTTATCAATATTAATATCACCTTTTTTTGTGATGATGTAGCTTTCTTCAGTAGATATTTTAATAAAAGTATTATCAGAATTATATTCAGTAGAAATTCTCTTATCGGAATATTTAAAAACTGGTTGAAGTAAATATCTTTGTTTCCACCATTTGCTGAAATCTTTCATGCTCATATTCTCGAAATTTTCGTGATTAACATATTGAAATATTTTATCGAAAATATCAAAATGCTTATGATGCGGATGATGATAGATAATGACTGGATCACCGGAAATAGCTTTTTCTTTTATGATCCCAAGAAAATACTGCAGCATTTCATCTTCAGTAAAATGTGAACGGTGTAACCTCCCAAGACTTATCGGATGAATTGGAATT
This sequence comes from Candidatus Cloacimonadota bacterium, assembly GCA_030668345.1. Lineage (GTDB taxonomy): Bacteria > Cloacimonadota > Cloacimonadia > Cloacimonadales > TCS61 > JACNIV01. Next base: position 14,667 of record DAOUUD010000004.1, read on the forward strand.
TGCAGGACATCTGAAAATTTATTGTTATAGTTCGGAAAAAACGGAAGATCATCGTAATTAAGAGCGAACTCGGAAGAATATTTGAAATCCAATTTCTGCAAAGCTTTATCCAGTGAAGGATTCCAATCCCCAAAAGGAGCTGCGAAGCCAATTGCATTGATTCCACAACTCTTTAATTTATTATTAGCTTTTTGTATGTTATCATAATTATCTTCAAAATTATTATAAACAAAATGTTTATCACAATGTATTGCCAATTCCTGATCTTCCATTGATGCATAATTCTTTAATTTATTATCTGAATCCGTATCCAAAAACCATGTTGCGGAAATATTATTCTTTCTACAAATTTTGTACATTTCATCAGCATCTTTTTGGGAACAGAAATCGGTATCAAGCCGGAAGATGAATATGTTCTTATCAACAAAAGGTTGGTGCCAGAGATGCACAAAGGGTAAGTCCCTTTTTTGATGCAGATACTCCAGAGAAAGTGCTACAATCTTTCTCAATTTCCCTTTCGAAACCTGTGATATGATCTCAGATGGAAGTTCCTTCCTGTCTGCATAAAATTTTTTTCGTCTCGAAGCAGTATTCAATATCAATTCATTAATATCATATGGAAGGACCAGATTTATCCCGGGTTCCATTGAAAATATCTTCAATCCTTTATCAACCTGATCTATCTCTTTTGAAGTGGAAATATCGATCGTTGAAAAAATATCTACCAGTCCAACCTCAGAGAATGGTGTTTTCTCCTGTGAACAGAGATAATGGACTTTTTTTGTTCTGCAAGAAGAAATATTCGAAATTGAATCATCCGAGAATAGTACAGCACCGCCTGCGTTCAGGAATTTTCGGATCTCATTATTCTCTTCAAGTGTATGGGATTCGGTAATAATAATAACCGAGAATTCTTCGGGAAGGATCTTATCTGAGAGTGAAAATAGAGTATAGCTTACTCCGATCTGCTTTAGTATAATTTCCCAACCGGGTTTGCAATTATCAATACCTATCCTCAAGTTCACAGAATCTCCATGATTATATTCCGTAATTGCTCTTCTCTATTTTTTAATGAGAAATTATCCATTATATGTTTTCTGTATTTTTTACCGTTATCAGAATTCAGTGCATTCCTTATCATTTTTGCAGTTTGTGGTATATCTTCAAAAGGAACATAAAAAGCTAAGTCACCGGCAACTTCTTGTAATGCTCTTCTTTGAGTTACAACAGGAATGCATTCACAAAGCATTGACTCTGCTAAGGAAAGTCCAAAAGCTTCATGTGCGGAAATCTGAACATAAACTTTTGCTTCCTGCATCCACTTAAGAAGTTCTTCATTACTTACAAAATTTGTGAATCTCACATTATTGGATGCAATAGACTTGAGATATTTAATTGAATGATCACAATGTTTCCCAATTACAATGAATTCCGTATCAGGAAGTAGAACAGCAGAACGTACAAAAGTCTCTAATCCTTTCCTTTGTAAATTTTCAGAAGTTACATTCCCAACAGTTATTACAATATTCTTCTTTTCTCCTTGCGGGTAGAATGAGTCCGTTCGAACTCCATTATAGATAAGTTCCGTTCTTTTTGTCTGGAAATTTTCTTTGATCTCATTCAAATTCGACCTGGAAACTGCTAAAGTGAGATCAGCATTTTTTAAAATGTGCCGAACTTTTTTCACATTTTTAGGATTCAACATTCCTCCATACCCAATTTCCGGTACATTTGCTACCTCATAGCCACCCACTACAACTATACATTTCTTTTGAAACAACCTGGAAAAGGAAACAGCAATAAAAGCAGGGAATTCTGCAAACCAGCAAAAGACAATATCTGATCTTAATACTCCCCATAAAATCGAAAAAAAGGAATACAATATATTATAAAGATTTTTCTTTTTCCCAACCAGATCAGGATTTTTTACTGTATAATGTTTTTTCAGAATTTCCAGATCATTGCGAACAAAGGACGAATTATAAGCGGAAATAAATAGAAGTTTATTCTTCATTTTTTAACGTATGAGGATTATTTTCCCTTTAGAAACCTGCCCACCTAGTGCAGAGACAATATAGAAATATATTCCTGAACTACATTTTTTACCAGCCTTGTTAGTACCATCCCAGCTAAACTGTTCATATATATCTTTTTCCAGTTTCAATATCAATTCACCACTCAGATCGTAAATATTACATATAGTATCACCTCTCGGCATTGTGATTCTGGATTCATTTTCAATACGAAGAATATCATCATTGTCGGGATAGAAAGGATTTGGATAAGCTATCGTATCATACAGTATCGTTTCTGTATTGGATTCAGCAGAAATTCCGATTTCAACAGAGTTCAACCCATCACTTGTTCCAATATATAAAGTGCCTGTAAGAGGTTCATAAGCAAAAGCAGTGATATTATTCGAGATCAGAGGAGTATTTTCGGTAGTTAAATTGGTGAATATATCTCTTTCTTTGTTAAATACAGTAATCCCTGCATCTTGGGTTCCAATCCAGATAAGTCCGAACGGATCTACAAATAAAGCTGTGGGATATGTTGGAATTGAGCCGTATAATCTTTCCTGTCCTTCGTAATACCAGTATTCAGGATCAGGTACGTTTTCATTCCAGAACCAATCATTATCCTGCCATACTTGTTTCTTGATATTTGTGCCATACCAGAACCAGTCTTCACCATCGAACATAAACAATCCTTCTGCAGAAGCAATCCAGATTTCTTCATTTCCAGTAACGTTTCTTGAAGTAATATTAAATATCCTGCCACTATGAAGATTTGAAAACGGTGTCTGTTCCCAATATGAACCGTTTGTTTCTGGAACAGAAAGATCGTTCCAGATTTCCAGACCTTTATCAAAAGTTCCAAAAAAGCTTCTTTCTTTGCCCTTCAATAAAACCATTATTTTTTTATCAGGATCAAAAGGAGTTTGAAATGATTGAATTATATTTATGATGGGATCATTTTCGGCAATACTTACACCTCCAATATATGATATCCATAATCTATTTTCTTCATCACTAACAACATTAGTAATATAATTAGACGGATTTCCTGATAAAATCTGCCATTCGTCAGTTTCATCGTTGAAGATCGTTACTCCTCCGTTTCCTGGTTCGATATATTGCCAGCAAACGAACCATTTGTTGTTTTTGTTATCAGAATGAATTTTATAAACGTTATTTGTTTTAAGTTCTGGATATAATTCATTAGTATAATATTCCCAATTGTTTCCATCAAAACTACATACACCCTTAGTGCCTTTACCAAGCTGTTCCAGACCATAATATCCATTCGAAACCCAAAGTTTGTTATTCATATCCACTTCTATATCAGCAATTAGATTGGCCATAATTCCATTCGATTTTAAATTTTCAGACCAATCATCGTTATCAAGTAAATAAAGACCTTCCCCCCATGTATATGCACAAAGCTGCTCATTAATTTCTTTAAATCCTTTGATCTTTGATGTTTTCAGAAATAAATCATCTTTTTGCCAGTTTATTTCATCACCTTCAGGAGGTATTTTTGTTATAGCTGGTACATCAAGGGTATCCTGAAGAATGTGTAGGTCTTTTTTCCAGATACCATAACTTAGCCATAAATTATCATGATTATCAATATAAACAGGATAAATCGGTAAATTTTCTTTTAGAACATTGGTCTGAGCAGGATCATTAAGATTGGTGCTGACCAATACTCCGTTATCCGTTGCTACAGCCAAGTAATTATTACTACCCGCTATTGATGTAACAACATTACTTGGTAAGATAGAATTTTCAGTATTAAGATGCATCCATAACCCTAATATGCTTATTGAATCCTTATGTACATAATCGACTCCCATAGTGCTTCCACAGTAGATATAACCACTTTCCGAAATCATAAGTGAGGTTATGTTATTTTCACTTAGACCATTTTCTGAGTTAAAACTGCTGGTAAGCAAAGGAAAAGGGAACTGAGGATCGTCTGAAAAAACACTTAACCCATTTTTAGAAGCTACATAAATCATGGAATCATTGTGCACGATTTCATTAACAAAATCTGAGGCCAGACCGATGATTTCGTTGATAGGCATCACGAACTCACCGTTTACCATACGGTTCACTCCTCCACCGTTCGTTCCAAGTAGCAATTCTTCTTTTTCAGCATTAAAATCCAAAGTTTGAATATCATTTTCTACTAATCCATTTATTGTTGTAAATTTTCTTTCAAAGATATTTGAATTTGTATTATATATTTCTAAACCACCCCAGGATGCTATATAAATGTAAGGATCAATGTGCTCAATATCGTAGATATGTGTTGTATTTGTATAAATATTCCAATTCTTTATTGCAAATAGGTTATTTATAATTACCAGGAATAGTATCAAGAATATCTTTTTCATTTACTTTTCTCCTTAAAAAAAATGAGATAAACAATTACTATCAATATAAATGATATAAGTATCAATAACACAAAAAGTACTTTTTTGGAAGTAAAAGAAAAACCTAATGCTATCAAACCGAACAAGAATGTAATGAAATAGCTCGTAAGAGCGATAGATTTTTGAGTGAAGCCAATTTCCAGTAATTTATGATGAATATGATCTTTGTCCGCTTCAAAAATATTTACATTTCGTTTCATTCTTCTAAATATAGCCAGAATTGTATCTACAAGTGGGATTATCAATACAATAATGGGTATAAGCAAAGTAATCGCTGTGATTCCTTTATACTGCTGTGTTCCAGCTATAGATATTGCAGCTATATTATAACCAATAAATAAACTGCCTGTATCCCCCATAAATATTCTGGCAGGAAAGAAATTGTATTTGAGAAAAGCTACCATAGCTCCAAACATTATAATTGTTGTAGAAGCAACAAAATCATTTTTGTAGGCTAAACCAACTGAGAATAAAACCAACATCGTAATTGCTGCAACACCTGAGGCTAGCCCATCTAGACCATCAATTAAATTGAATGAATTAATAACAATAATGAACCATAACATTGTCATGGGATATGATAATATTCCCAACTCTATATCCATTCCAAAGGGATTTGTTAGCAAAGTCATTTTAAAACCAAGGAGATACATAAAAGATACTATTAATATTTGAATGAGAAGTTTGTATTTGGCAGTGAATTTTTTCTTATCATCTAAGAAACCGAGTATCAATATTAAGATACCCCCGGTAGCAAGTTTTAACATATTTAAGGCAATTTCAAGATTAGGCACTAATAATCTTGAATAGAGATAGAAAATGATTTGAAGAATAATTATTGAAATGCCAAAAGATAATCCTCCTGCAAGAGGGATAGACTTTTTATGAATACCCCTTTTATGAGGTTTATCTACAAGATTCGATCTTTTAGAAAGTTTTATATTGAGTGGTACAAGAAAATATGTGATCATAAATGATACTACCAAAGCAATAAAATAGATTTTAGCTTTCATAAATTTCCACATATTTATCAATAAAATCTGTCATATTAAACTTCTTTCTAACTAATTTCAATGATTCTTTGCCCCAAGCTTCCAATTCTGTTCTACGATTGGGAAGACTTAATAAAACATTAGTTAATTTGTCAACATCATTAAGCGGTATCAGAACTCCATTTTTTTCGGAAATCAATTCATTGTTTCCATTAATATCAGATGCAATAATGGGTAAGCCAACTGACATTGCTTCCAGAATCGATATTGAGAGTCCCTCATACTTTGAATATGACAGTAAAGCATCAAAGCTTGTCAGCCATTCCAAAATATTTGTCTGCCAGCCTGTAAAAATAATCCTTTTCTTCATATTGGCTTTGTTGACAATTTCTTTGCTCTTGCTCAGCAATTTCCCGTCACCAACAAAAATAAATTTGATCTCGTTATCAGTTAAACATACTCTGATGGCAGCTTTTAAAGTTTTTTCTATATTCTTTACTTTCTCAAATCGTGACACACAACCAATAGTAAAAGAATTATTCCCAATTATAACTGGCGTAATATTCTTTTTATCAATTATTTCGATTCCATTGAAAATAGTTTGAAGCTTTTCAGTTTGTTTAAATCTTTTACGAAGAGCAAACTCTCGGTAGGAATTATTTACAAAAACCATTTTATCACAAAATTTAGCAGCAAATTTTTCTAGTAGAAAATAAAAATTATATACAATTTGGTTTTGATATGGATGAAATGGAAAACCATGAACAGTATGTATTATTTTTGGAACTCTGGTAAATCGACCGGCAATTCTACCTAAAAAGCCCGTTTTGGACGAATGAGTGTGAACAATATCAAACCTGTACTTTCTGAAAATCCTGATCATACTGATAAAAGCAATAACATCCCAAAAAGATAAATTCCGTCGCAAAGAATTTACAGGAATATAATGAAAATTATTTTTTTTTACTTCCTCAACTAAAGGTCCACCCGGTTTAGATAACACATAGATTTCGTATTTATTTTTATCCAAACCTTTAAGCAAATTCAGCATCATATTCTGCGCACCAGAGAGCAAAGGCAAAAGCTGAATATGGAGAAGCTTGATCTTTCTCAAATTCGACCTTCTATGAAAGAAATAAATTCTTTAGTCTGATTTTCTCGATTAAATTCCGAAGAAATTTTATATTTAATTTTCTTACTTTCTTTTATGCTTTTATAAAACACAATAAATTGTTCTTCTATGTTTTTTATATTTTCCATTGGAGTTATAAAATGATATTTATTTTCTTTTAGAATTTCAGTAGCTTCCCCATCAGGAGGTATCATAGCCAGTATCTCTTTACCGCTTCGCATGTATTCAAATAGTTTTCCGGTAAGAACACCTTTGCCTTTGTGAGTAGCTATAAATAACAGAAGACCATCACAATTAATTAGAAGTTCAACAGCTTCTTTATGATCTACTTGAGAAATGATATTTATGTTTTCTGATATTTTTGTGTTTTTTAAAATATCCACTGTATCATGATAATAATTTCCAATAAAATCTATCTGGATATCATCTGGCAAACTACCGTTACTTTTTAAATCTTCTAACGCTTGAATGAAATATTTAGGAGTGCGGTGTCCGTAGAAATTACCAATATACCGGATAATTACTTTTTTGGTCTTTTCCCTTACAGGAACATCGCTGAAATCCTCTTCATCCCAGCCGTTATACATCACCTTGATCTTTGAAAAAAGCTGAGAACCAAACTTTTGCAGCAAATCAGATTTCATGGTTCTGCTTACCGTAGTAATAACTGATGAATGTTCTAAAATTCTTTTTTCCCAATGTTCTGAAAACTTTCTGTGAAAGGGTGTAATAAATGGTAAATAAGGATTCATTGTCCAATGATCCCTGTAATCTATAATCAGTGGAATTCTGTATTGCCGGCTAAATTTGTAGGCAGCTAATCCGCTGGTATACGGACCTATCGTAGCCATAATGGCATCATATCTTTTTGTTTTCAGCTGTTGTTGACCTGCTTTTATTGCATAAGGTAACCAGCCTATTTTATCATCTATCGGGAAAAGGCTCCTGATGATTTTTTTGTACTTCTCTGGAGTATCAAAATATATTTTTGATTTATCAGATCTTTTTTTTATCTTCCCCAGAAATGACATCGGATCGAGTGACCCGGTTCTAATCACTTTTTCTGCCATATCTTCCGAAGCAAGCTGATCATCGCTGGAATGGAACATAATATCCTTTACAGTGATCACGTCGGTTTTCCAGTTATTCCGATCCAAATATTTGATAAGTTTAACAGGACGCTGAACACCCGGTCCTCCCAAAGGAGGATATAAATAAGCGAACAGCAATAGATTTTTCAAGAAACAAGTCCTTCAGGATTCTTTTTTTTCTCCATTTTCCTAAGTATAATATTTACTCTTGTATTTGGTAGAACATTGGTAAACACAAGCATCGAACCCTCTATTTTTGAATCGACTTCCACAGTTTTAGTCATCTCATATTTACCCTTAAGCGAAAGGGAAAACTTTTCAATTTTATCAGGAAAATACACTGACACACCGTTTTCCGTTTCTGTAATTTCAACGCTTTCACGTTTTTTCCACCAATCTGCAATTTCCATAAATGTTGCTGCAAACACATTCTTGGGCTTTATTTCGTCAAGAATATAAGAAAATAATTCTTTATTATAGGGAATATCGGCAAAATTGGAACTAGAGAAATTAAAGGTTAACAAACCGTTAACAGACGCAACTGATAGTAGCAATTCATCGATAATTGCCTGTGTTCTTTCAAAAGAAACAAGTTTTGTTCTTGATAATTTCAAAGTAGAATCTGTGAATATCCTGGGAATTTCAAGGCATGGATTATTTGAATCGGATGTACTTTCGGAATGCAGATAATGAGGAAAACCTATCCCATATTTAAAGCCGTTCCTATGCAGAAAACCTCTGGATGAATCATACACAAAACCGTTTTTTTTATGAAATTCAGCAGTAATTTCCATATCATATCTGTAATGATTGTGACGAATCCCAAGTTTTTCCATTCCGGTAAATTGGATAATCCTATCTTTCTGTCTTTCCAGGATATCGTTCCTAGAAGAATTATAAGAAGCTAATAAAGCAATTTCGCTTCCTCTATTCAGATTGCTTGTCAATTCCTTGTAAACCTCATTATCTTTAATATCATAATCAATATCATACTGCGTGTATGATTCTGTTCCCCAGAACATTGTACTTCTAATCTGGTGATGGTTTTCTAATTCCTCAATAACATCAAAAGTCCAGTAATCTTCGATATTCGTAAGAATATACTTCAGTCTGCTTATTAGATTATTTACAAAGTATTTAATTTTATAAATCATGAAAATATCTTCAAATGAACTTTTAATCATAGATTTGAAATTCCATTTTCGCAGCTTATCAATATTATGAGAGAAGGATACTGCTAATGATTCCGCTCCTGGCCAGTATTCTTTCTTCATTAAAAAGTAGTTATCCATTTCGCTTATTGCATCTCCAATGCAATTATCTGCAAACCATAAAAAAATATTAACATAGGGTGTAAACTGGAATTTTAAAAAAGATATTTCCGTATCTAAAACTCTGTTGTGCTTATCTTTCTTTTCGCATTTTAATTCATCGTAACCAGAAAGACTGAAGAACAAATTGCCTATAAGATCAAATTTAAAAACTCCATAGAATAGATCTTTCTGTTTTGAAAATTGCAGTGGTACTTTAATTTCATTTTTCGAAATAATAGGAATTTTCTGTATAAGTTTTATTTCACGTGTATAATTTTTAACATCCTGTAAGCTAAATTTTCCCGGTTCCAGAAGATCTGTTTCCACAGGTATAAAAAACATTATCTTATTCATAGCAAGAATATACGCTTCTTTGGCAGAAGGTTCTAATAATCCATAAAAGAACAAAATATCATTATCAAGAAGCTGATCGATACGGGAAATGAATTTGAATTCATAGCCTAGAGTTTTAAAAAGGAAATTACAGGTATATCGAATCTTTTCATTGAACCGTTGCAGATCACTATCGATATAAACTGCTATCAAATTTCCTCCTGGATACTTTTTTTTAAAACCGAGTAAAATAATATTTTTCTATTTATCTTATTCCACTTAACCTCCATCTGTAAAACATTATTATTTTTTATTGTAATTTGTCCACATAGATTTTGTAATATTTATCAATGCTAAAGAAATTACTATTTTGGTTGACAGATATTAGGAATTAGAAGGATTTAGCTCATAGAATTATTGTATCTTATCGCATTTATAATTCTTTTAAGTAGAATAAATTAAGGAGAAATAAAATGTGTAAAAAAAGAGTTTACTTGTTTGGAGATGGGAAAGCTGAAGGAAGAACTGATATGAAAAATCTTCTCGGTGGCAAGGGTGCAAATCTGGCAGAGATGAATCTTGTTGGAGTTCCTGTTCCTCCCGGTTTTACTATCACCACAGAAATCTGTACAGCATATAACGAATTTGGACAAAACAAA
>DAOUUD010000145.1 GCA_030668345.1 Candidatus Cloacimonadota bacterium
AAGCGGCAGCTCTTTGCTTCCTCAGGTTTATGGTCGAGCTGATATTTTTGTCTCTTCTGGTTTTGATTACCATACTTTGTTAGACAGCAAAATTCCCCTTATAGATGCCGGGCACTTTTATACTGAAAATCCGGTTCTGGAGAATTTACGTGAAATGTTTTCTGAATTTGATTTAGAAATAATAGAATTAAAAGCGGATGAACATGAGATAAGGAAAGAGATAATAATATAATGAAGATCAGATAAGGGTACAGAGGAAATATGGATAGAAAACAAATAGAAAACAAAATTAAAAATGAATACATCAATTTCGTTAAAAAATACACAACTCCTACTGATAGTCAAAGAAAGGATCTATATAATAAATTGCTTAAAGAATCAGAAAAATATGAAATTATAGATTATCAGTATTTCTTTATAGGTAATTTAGAATTACTTTCAGGTAATGAATCTAAAGCTTTAGAATATTTTAACAAATCAATTACTGAAAATAAAGTTAACCCTTTTCCATATAATTCTATTGGATTAATCCATTTTAGAAAAAATAATATAAAAAATGCTCAAAAGTATTATAGAGAATCTATAGAACAAGACAATGAAATTTATTTCGTATGGTATAATTTGGGTAGAACCTATGAATATCTGGAAAATTTTTCAAAAGCTTATGAATGTTATAATCACGCAATTATCCTTTATCCAGATGATGAAGCGTTAATAGTAAGTATAGAATTAATTAAGATAAAAAAACATGAAACAACTCAATCAGTTGATAATAACTTTGACACTGATGATATAAAGAAATCTTATAAATCATCTAAGTTCATAAATATTGAGGGCTTTTTCATTTTTGCTGACATTAGAGGATTTACTAAATGGAGTAAAACCAATGACTCAGAAATCGAGAGTTTATTTAATGTTTTTTATCCTCTTGCAGCAAATTATTTTGGAGAAATATCAAAAGATACAAAACCACCTTATAAAAGAATTGTGAAATTTTTAGGGGATGGTTTTTTTGCTGTAAAAGAATATAAACAAGAACACAACAAAACCGAAATATTAGAATATATTATTCAGAACATAAGAAGTTTTGCACACGATTTCAAGCAACAAATAAGTGAAAAAAATATTGTAGGACGTAGCAAATTGAATTTTGGGTTTGGTATTACATACGGAAAAGCACAAAGATTTAAGATCAAAAGTGGTTTTGACTGGACAGGAAATAAAGTTAATTATGCCGCAAGGTTTTGTTCAGTTGCTGATAAAAATGAAATTATATTAGAAGAGGATTTTCAAGATATTTTAACAACAAGTGCTAATCCTATAGAAAAAGACATTAAGAACTATGGTAAAATATCAGTATTAAGTATTAAGGTTTAAAATGTTAGCCTTTTGGTGGATAGGGATCGTTTCCATGACTATCTTTTCTAGAAATTCTGCCATCCCTATTATGGATAAACAACTCTGTTCTTTGATTTCTACTAATCACTCGAGCTCGATTAACGGCATCTTTTTTGGTTGTAGAAATATGAACAGAAGATTTTTTTGCTCCACTTTGTTTAATATCCCAGCCACCTTTGGTTTTATTTGGAACGACATGAGTAGATTTTTTTGCCATTGTACCTCCCTTGAGCTTAATAACAAACTAAGGATATTTGATTTTATGTCAAACCAAAATTTCATTGTAAGGAAAATATATGGATCTCTCCCCCTGGCTTCTGGAATTTATAAATAGTTATAGCGTAATTGCTCTATTTGTTACGTCGTTCATTGCTGCCACCATTGTACCAGCCAGCTCGGCTGCTATTCTGCTGGCTGCTCTGGCTGTGGGTGCACCTCCTGTTCCCGCTTTGATCGCCTGTTCCATTGGTAACAGCCTGGGTTGTGCTGCCAATTACTGGCTGGGCTATCTCATCGGTAAACCGCTCATTCCTAAACTGGAGAAATCAAAAAGCGGCAGGAAGGCTTTGGAATACACTCAGAAATACGGCACATGGAGTCTACTAATTTCCTGGACGCCATTCCTGGGTGATCCGCTTACGATCGCTGCTGGTATTTTTCGGATTAATTTTCTGAAATTTTCGATTATTGTGTATTCTTTTCGTATTGTAGGCTACATAATCATAGCAGCGTTTTTTGTGTAAAATGTGTAGCTCAGACACTTTCAACCCGTGAAATGTGGAGCAATTTAACTGGGTCTTGTCTGAGCAAATTGGAAAATACTCGTTCAAGAGTGAACGAGTTACTTAATAAAAGCCTTCCCCATTTTCGGGGAAGGCTGGCAATAACAATTTCAATTACAGAACGATTACTCCTTTTTCTCACATTTGCAGACGAGTTTTAAACACAAAGCCAGAACCAGAAAGCTGGTTGCTGCATGGAAATAGTTTGCCGGATAACCAACTCCTAAAAAGGCGCTACCTTTCAGAAAAGCAATAAAACCGAACAGCATCAAAATAGCACCTATACGCACCAGAATTTTACAGATGATTTTCATTTTTACCTCCCTTTATTTTAGATGCAGAGCATCTTTATTAATTTTGTTCATTAACCCTTCAATCCGCTGGAAGCAAAACTGGCAATGATCTGCTTCTGTGCTATAAGAAAGAGAACTACCAACGGTAAAATACTGAAAGTTGAAGCCGCCATCAGAAGCGCAGTTTGTGTGGAAGCTTCCTGTGAAAAATAACTCAATCCAACCTGTAACACACGAAGTTCAGGATCATCTATCATGATAAGCGGCCACATAAAACTGTTCCAACTGCCGATAAACCCGAAAATCGCCGCTGTTACTATTACCGATTTTGACAGCGGTAGAACAATGGTCCAAAGGGTTTTGAATCTGCTGCAGCCATCGATGGAAGCTGCATCGAAAAGGTCACGCGGAATAGTTTTAAACTGTTGACGCAGCAGGAAAATCGTAAAGATATTCGCTATCCAGGGAACAATGAGCGCCTGGTAAGTATTCAACCAGCCCAGATGATTCAGAACGATGTAAGAAGGAATAAGATAAACAGGTTGCGGTACCATCATCATACTGATAAAAAGATAAAAAATAAAATCCCTGCCTTTGAATCTCATGGTAGCAAAGGCGTAAGCTGCTAATGAACCGGTGATAATCACTCCCAGAACCACTGAAAGCGACACAAACAACGTATTTAAAAAATACCGTCCAAAAGGTACTTTATTAAAAGCTTCTACAAAATTCTCAAAGTGAAGCTTAAATTTACGGTTGGCTTGAATACTTGTATTCGGGATCTTTTTATAAGAACTTACTCTTTCCCACTTTTCATTGAAAAGATGCACATACGAGCTGTCACCTTCAGTTTTTACCAGCGTTAAGCGATAAGTTTTATCTCCTTCCGTATAAGTATAATATTCTTCAATAGGCAGGAAACCAACGTTACCCTTATTTACTTCTATCTGAGATTTCACAGATGTTGTAACCATCCAGATGAAAGGAATGACCATTACCAGACCGCATAAAGCAAGAATTGTATAAGTTATTGTTTTATTGAAATTCATGAGCATTCCTTAATAATGTACTTTCTTTTCCAGCTTTTTCTGTAGAAGGGTCAGCAGCAGGATAATTGCAAAAAGTACTAAAGCAATTGCGCTGGCATAGCTCAGGTCGTTGCTTTCCCCAAAACCTTTTTCAAACAGGAAATAAACAATAACTTTGGTAGTTCCCAGAGGACCGCCCACCGGAGGACCTGTCATCAGATATACCTGGGAAAATACCTGGAAGGTAACTATAGTTGTCATCATGAGAACATAATATGTGGTGGGTGAAATAAGCGGCCAGGTGATCTTGAAAAATTGCTTTATTCTGCCTGCTCCGTCGATGTCAGCAGCTTCGTAATAAACGTTTGGGATATTCTGCAATCCTGCTAAATAAATTATTGTATTATATCCCAGCCCTTTCCAGATGGTAACTATTATGATGCAAAAAAGTGCCAGGGAAGGTCCACCCAGCCAGGAAGGCAATTCGATTCCAAAATTAGCAAAAAGAAGTTGGAATATTCCTCTGCTTTCCGCCAGCCAAGCCAGCGGGTCTATTCCGATCTTTTCCAAAAAGAAATTAGCCAGCCCTGTCTGCTGGTTAAAAATGATCTTCCAGACGATGGAAATAGCTACCATCGAAGTTACGGTTGGAATGAAATACACCGAGCGGAAAAAGCTTTTAACTTTCTTGATGCCATTTAATAAAGCAGCAAAGAAAAGAGATAACACCAAACTGATCGGAACAACGATGATAACCAGCCAGAAGGTATTTATCATTGATTGCCAGAATTCGGCATCGTGTATCATTTTAGCATAATTCTGCAGCGCTATGAACTTGCCGGGACCCAGCACTGTCCAATCGAAGAAACTTACAATGAACGAAAGTAAAATGGGAACCATTTACTGGATGATGGCAGTCCTGGCTTTGGTCATTGCCTCATTGGGTTTATATGGTCTCTCCACATTTATGGTTGAACAGAAAACCCAGGAAATTGGCCTTCGAAAGATTCATGGAGCCACTTCCACCAGTATCCTTAGCAAATTATACAGCACATTTTCCAAATGGGTGTTGCTGGCATTTGTGATCGCTTCACCTCTTGCATATTGGGGAATGGCATATTGGTTGAGAGATTTCTCCTACCAGAAGAATCCTTCTGTCTGGATCTTCGTGGTGGCTGTTCTGGGTACTGAAATCATTGCCATCCTGGCGGTCACCTACCAATCCATCAGGGCTTCCAGAATGAAACCCGTGGATTC
>DAOUUD010000048.1 GCA_030668345.1 Candidatus Cloacimonadota bacterium
ATATTAAAAATGGCATAGCAACAAGCTACGCCTATTAAAAATTTTTTTTTGTTATTTGATAATATTATTTATCAGCTTTTATAGTTCCCAATCCTTCAAGGCATCGATAAGATCATTAAAATACTTCACATAATCGGGTGCTACATCTACCTGCAGGATAGGCTGGTTTTTATCTGGAGTTGTATAGTTGCACCATCCCTCAAATGATTCCAGAAAATATCCCAGATAGATCAGTTCATCTTTTTGAACCCGAATAAGAATTCTTTCCGTATCATCTTCGAGTTGTTGTTTTTCTTTAATCTCGAAATTCACTTGCCACCTTATTTTAGTACATGCTCCAGAACTTCCTTAACATTATCCACCAGAATAATGTTCAGTCTTTTTTTGATCTCTTCCTGAATTTCGGTTAAATTAGGTTCATTTTTACGTGGAATGATAATATTCTTGATCTTAGCTCTTTTAGCGGCAATAAGCTTTTCTGCCAAACCACCAATGGGAAGGACATTACCGGAAAGTGTTATCTCACCTGTCATAGCAAAGTTATGCTTGATCTTTCGAGATGACAGTGCCGAAACAATTGCAACTATTATCGTAACACCGGCAGATGGTCCGTCTTTGGGAACAGCCCCCTCGGGGATATGAAGATGTAGATCATTTTCTTTATAAAATTCTTCATTGATACCATAATGCCGGGCATGTTGACGGGCATAACTGAAGGCAGCCTGAGCTGATTCCTGCATTACATCACCCAATTGTCCGGTTAATTTTAATTTTCCTGTTCCTTTCAATTTTATCACTTCAATCTGCAGGGTCTCACCGCCAAAACGCGTCCAGGCAAGACCGGTAACCACCCCCACTGTATCTTTGCGGTTGACCTCGGAATACAAGTGTTTGGGAATACCCAGATAGTGTTCCAGGTTGGAATTTTTAATAGTAACTTTCTTTTTAGTATTTCCCTCTACACATTGCTTGGCAACTTTTCGTAAGATCTTAGCGATTTGCCGTTCCAATTCGCGTACACCAGCTTCCCTGGTATATAATTTGATAATCTTTTCCAATGCGGTTTTTTGGTATGAAAGTTCTATCTTGCCGTGGAGATCATATTCTTCTAATACTTTGGGTACCAGATGTTTTGTAGCAATATTGATCTTTTCAAAAGCTGTGTAGCCGGGCAGTTCAATAACTTCCATACGGTCCAGAAGCGGTTGTGGAATGGAATTAAGTGTATTGGCAGTAGTAATAAAGATCACCTGGGAAAGGTCGTATTCGAAATCGAGGTAATGATCGCGGAAAGAATAATTCTGTTCCGGGTCCAGCACTTCCAGAAGTGCGGAAGCCGGGTCACCCCGAAAATCCATACTCATCTTATCAACCTCATCCATCATAATAAGAGGATTGATGGTTCCGGCTTTTTTCATACTTTGAATTATCATCCCGGGAAGAGCGCCTACATAAGTACGGCGATGACCGCGAATTTCAGCCTCATCACGAACTCCACCCAGAGAAAGTCGTACAAATTTCCTTTTCATAGCCCGGGCAATGGATTTTCCCAGAGAGGTTTTCCCCACACCGGGAGGTCCCACAAAGCAGAGGATCTGTCCTTTCATTTTTTTTGTCAGTTTAACTACTGCCAGGTATTCCAGGATGCGTTCTTTTACTTTTGTTAATCCGTAATGGTCTTCATCCAGTATTTTCTGTGCAGTACCAAGAGTGAACTCTTTCAATTCCGGTTCATCCCAGGGTAGATCAAGAATCCAGGTAAGATAAGTATGAGTAACCGAATATTCCGGAGAATAGGTGCTCATGCGGGAAAAACGGTTAAGTTCATCTTCAGCTTTCTTACGTGCTTCAGGGCTTAGATTTACTTTTTTTACCCTTTCCTGGAAATCGAGCAGATCGGTTTTTTCTTCTTTAACCATACCCAGTTCTTTATGGATGGCTTTTAGTTGTTCGGTTAGATAATATTCTTTCTGCAGTTTATTCAGCCTGGTTTTCACCGTGCCATCTATTTTATATTCCAACTTTAGAATCTGGATCTCTTCCGTTACTATCCTATATATCTGACTGATCGATTCAAACAAATCGTCTATTTCGAAAAAACTTTGCTTCTTTTTTGTTTCCAATTGGATATTCGCCAGTGCATAGTAAAAGAATTCGGCAGGTCTCGTTGTTTCATTTAACGGTATTAATGCTTCTTCGGGTATGGCTTTATTTAGATTCACATATTGTTTAAATATCTTTTTGAAAGAGCGTATTAATGCTTCTGTTTCCACTTTTTCATGATGATGGGTCTTATCTACCTTCAGGTAATAAGCATTCAAATAATCTTTATTCCGGTAGTAGCGTTCCACCAATACACGATTTGTACCTTCCACAAGCAGGCGTATATTACCGTCCGGAAGTTTTAGGAATTGCAGGATCGTACAAAGTGTGCCCATGCGATATAGATTTTTCGCTTTGGGACTTTCATCATATTCGGTAAGCTGTTTCTGAGATACACAGATGATCTGTTTTTCACTTACCAGACTCGCTTCAGCCGCTCGAATAGATTGCACTCTACCTACCAGCAGAGGAGTTATAGTATATGGTAATACCAGCGTATTCCTGAGTGGAATTACAGGTAACAGCCCATAATCATTCTCATTTATTATCATATCTTTTCTCGCCATTTAAGCCTCCAGTAGTACAATAACGAAATTAGATTAATTGACAAAGATTTTATGTCAAATGTAAAATTTATCTTTTTGAAAATTCGAAAGGATCGAATTCATATCCTATAGATAAATAGTAATAACTTCTACCGTCTTCATCCAATGCAATTCCAGCACGTATTGGACCCACCAGGGTTTTATAACCTATCTTCACCCCGGCAGCTTTATAGAGATATTTTTCCGGCTGCCAATAATCTATATTTCCCAGGTTAAGTGTGTTAATCTGCAGATCAATAAAGAGATTCCTGATAAATTGAAGTCTAAATGCAAGAGTATTTATTTTGTATATCGGTGCACTTTTCTCTTTTGATTTCAGTCCCAGATAACTATCTATACCACCTATATAAAAAGGATCAAAATTATCGGTATAATTTTCGAAATGAGACCCATATTCAAACTGATATTTCATGGAAAGATTCTTCCCAAAAGGCAGAAGAAATCTGAGTCGGGAATAAAACTTTTTGTTACCTTCTTCACTGTAAACATCTTTTCTGGAAGTGGTATATTTTGCCAGGAACTGTGTACCGCTCATGGGAAAAACAAAATCATCCAGACTCTCATGGTAGAGTTTCAACCCGATTCCGGTTGAGTGAAATTCACTTTCATCGAATTCTGCAATATCCCGGTACACTTTCGATCTATAGCCATAGCCGTAAGCTTCTGCTATTATTGCCTTTGTAATGTATAATCCTACTCCGGAAGTAGCTCCGTATTCCAGAGATATGACGCTGTTTGTTTTTTCATGATCTTCGTTATAAGAATATAAACGGCTCTCTTTAATATATGGAAAAAGCCGGAAATATATCCCCCAGTGCTTACCAAAGTTCTTTACGTAATCCAGGTCTACTTCGTTTCGTAATCCTGCCTGAACATTAAAAAGAAGTTTGGAATTACTCTGCAGCATATTGTTCAATTCCAGCGTAACTCCTGCTACAAGTTCATTTTCATTGTTATATGAAAGACTGAAACCAAGTTTTTTCCGGTTACGTTCTTCCACTTTAATGGTTAATTTATAATCGTTCTCAGCTTCTTCGATAACCGGGTAGATATATGTGAAAAGGTTTGAATTGTATGCTTCTCTCACAGCTGTATAAATATCTTTTCTGGAATAAAGATTGTTCCTTTCCAATCCCAAATATTCTCGAATTTTGGCTTTACTGAGATATTTATTACCCAACACTGTTATGCTGGAAAATTTAATTTTTTCAGGAAGAAATTCGGTGTTTTTTTTGGTAGTTCTGGCAGGAAACTTATACTCAGAACTTTGAAAAAAATCCCTTGCTGCCAATTCACCCAGATCGATTATTTTTTGTTTCTGGGAAAAATCGAGCAATGAAATATTTTCCAGATCCGGTTCGATCAGGAATTCACACGCATCGATCGACTCTCCGATGTTCCTGGTAATATGCAGGTTTATTGTCTGATCAAGCACATCGATAAGTGATTTCAGTTCTTCTTTACTTCGCAAACCGGAATTGGTTTTGATGCCAATTATAATATCTGCTCCCATATTTCGTACTGCTTCCACAGGCAGATTTTTAACGATCCCGCCATCCACATAAAGCTGGTTATGCAGTTCAAACGGTTTGATAATGGACGGAAAGGACATCGAAGCCCGGATGACTTCATGAAGAGAACCTTCTTCAAATACCGTCATTTCCCCTGTTAAAATATTGGTTGCCACACAACGGAATGGAATAGGAAGTTCATCAAAATCATTAATATGGTTGACCGGATAGAAGATTTCAAATAGCTTATTGACAAGATTATTTCCCGAGAGGAAAGCCTGCGGTAATCTGGGGATGAATTCATCATCTAAGGCAAAATAGATATTGGCAAAAGGTCCCCAGCGTTTCTCGCCGATGTAAACATCTTCCCGGCAGATCTTTTCATCAAATATTTCTTCCCAGGCTATACCCAGAACAATCTCTTCGATCTCTGCACCGGAATAACCCATGGCATATAATCCGCCGATGATTGCACCTGTGCTGGTGCCGGCAATGCAATCTACAGGTATTTCAAGTTCATCGATAACTTTTAGGACACCTATGTGAGCTAACCCGCGGGCACCGCCTCCACTTAATGCCAGCCCAATCTTCTCCTGACAGAAAATATTCAATGCCATCATCAAAACAAGAACAACCAAATTTATTCTTTTCATATTAAAACACCCCGATGAACAAAATAAAGAACTTGCCAGTACAAAAAACTGGCAAGTTTATTTTTTATGTCTTGCTGAAAAGCTTTCTTATTCCCGTATCTCTTCAACCTGTATATCGAATTCTTCATCCAATATTTCTTCTTCGATATTCTGCTCTATTGCCGGTTTTTCCTTCTTCCCGCTGTAAATAGATTCTACTATGGGAGAATAGGCAACGATGAGACCGGCAAAAACAATGCTGACCATGCTCATAAGTTTTATGAGGATATTGATGGAAGGACCGGAAGTATCTTTGAACGGATCACCAACGGTATCACCAACTATGGTTGCTTTGTGGAAATCAGAACCCTTTCCCCCATAGTGTCCGGTTTCAACATATTTTTTTGCATTATCCCAGGCACCTCCAGCGTTGTTCATCATAACCGCCAGCACAAAACCTGTTGTTAATCCTCCCGTTAAAACTCCCATCACCCCCGCAACACCTGTTATCATGCCGATAACAATAGGTGTGAGAATTCCCAAAAGAGCAGGAGCAACCATCTCTTTTTGAGCTCCAACTGTAGATATATGAACACATTTTGCATATTCAGGTTCTGCTGTACCTTCCAGAATTCCCGGTATTTCTTTGAATTGACGGCGTACTTCCGCCACCATTGCACCGGCTGCCCGTCCCACTGCTTTCATTGTGAGAGCAGCAAAAACAAATGTTACCATCGCTCCCATAAAAATACCTATAAGAAACTTGGGATTCATTAAATTTATTTGATAATAACTTACAAAATCTGCAATTGTGGCATGTGTAATTTCTACAGTTCGAACCACTTCTCCTGCAAAAGTAATATCCAGGAATTTTTGTCCGGCAAAGATCAACCCTACTCTCACTTCTTCAAGGTAGGCTGCCAGAAGCGCCATCGCTGTAAGTGCAGCAGAACCGATGGCAAAACCTTTTCCTGTGGCTGCTGTTGTATTTCCCACTGAATCAAGATCATCCGTTCTTTTCCTAACTTCCTTGGGAAGCTTGCACATTTCTGCATTTCCACCTGCATTATCTGCTATCGGTCCAAACGCATCCATAGCCAATGTTACTCCCAAAGTGGCAAGCATTCCCACAGCTCCAAAGCCAATTCCGTAAAGTCCCATTTCGGGAGTTGTGAATCCTTTACTCACGCTAAAGGCAGCCATGATGGCAATTCCAATAATAATAACCGGTGCTGCTACGGATTTCATTCCCACGGCAAGACCATCGATGATAACTGTTGCCGGTCCGAATTCTGCCTGTTTTGCAATTCCACGCGTGGGAGCATAACTGTGTGAAGTTGAGCGTTCAGTAAAAAAACCGATCAGTATCCCTGCAAAAAGTCCTATCATACTTGCCAGGAAAACACCGAAAGAGTATTCAGCAGGAAGCATGAACTTTGTAACGAAAAATGCAACTATAGCAATCAGGATAGAACTTCCGTATACTCCTTTGTTCAAGGCAAACATCAGTTCTTTGGTATCTGCACCTTCCTTGGTGGAAACCATATAAATTCCCAGTATAGAAAGGAATGCACCCACACCGGCAAGAACCATGGGAGCAGTTACAAAGCGTATCGCCCAGGAATTCATCAGTTCAGTTCCATGACCGAAGATCTGCGTTACGGCTGCCATTCCCAATGCTGCTGTTGCCAAAATCGAACCGCAGTATGATTCATAAAGGTCTGCACCCATTCCTGCTACATCGCCCACGTTATCTCCCACATTATCTGCGATCGTGGCAGGATTACGCGGATCATCTTCCGGGATTCCAGCTTCCACTTTTCCCACCAGGTCTGCACCCACGTCGGCAGCTTTTGTGTAGATCCCTCCACCAAGACGTGCAAAAAGTGCCTGAGTGGAAGCTCCCATTCCAAAGCTGAGCATAACCACAGTTATTGTATGAAGGTCCAACTTCATAAAATTTTTCATAATAAAAAACCAGGCAGAAATATCTATAAGAGCAAGTCCCACAACTACAAGTCCCATCACGCCCCCAGCACGAAAGGCAACTTTCAAGCCTTTATCCAGGCTTTTTGAAGCACCTTGTGCAGTTCTATTGGAAGCAAGGGTAGCCGTATTCATTCCTATCCAGCCGGCAAGTCCACTGAAAAATCCACCCGTAAGAAATGCAAAAGGAATGAGCCAGTGAAGCACATGCAGAACATGAGCCATGATGTTGAAAAGTATAAATGCACAGACAAAGAAAATTGCAACGCCTTTGTACTGCTGTTTCAGGTAAGCAAAAGACCCTTCACGAACATATTTTGCTATCTTCTGCATCTGCTCGTTACCGGGATCGCTTTTCTTTACACTTCTATAAAGAACAAATGAAAATATTAATGCCATTATGGCTCCAAAAGGTGCAACATACCAGATCAATGGAATGTTCATTAAAAATCCTCCTGCATTACTTATTCGCTAAATATGAATGAGACAACAAATTAAGCTCATTATATTTGTCAAGAATAGTAGCTCGACCTGTAATTCGACCTGGCAGGTCGAGAAAAATTAGAAAAAGCTGCCGGCTTACTGAAAATGAACCTGAACTTGACACAAGTTTGAAAAATCATGTGTTAAGTTAATTAGAAAATTTTTCAACGAAAATTAGCAACCAGGCTGGTCGCTTTGCAATGTTCGAAAGAATATTAGAATTTCACAATCACCTCACCAAACAAAATGATTATGTTTTTTAAAGTTCGTTATCTTTCATTTTCATATTTATTAAAAACAATACTCCATTTCAATAAAAATCTTTTCTTTCATTTGACTAAAAATAGTTTCTTCTGCATCTCCTTCCATAAAAATTCCCGAAAAAATTAAAGAAACATCTTCAGCGAGAGAAAAATTAAGTTCAGGGAAAAACGCAAAAACTTCATTTTCGATTTCATAAAGCATTCCAAACTGTAAGGTGTGAATATCACGAAAAGGATAACGCAGAACACTCATCAAATAATTTTCTTTGCTTTGAGAATAATTCCTGTGATAAAATTGACTCATAAAGTATAGATCATTATTGAAAGTATATTCTCCACCTGTAACTATTTGAAAATAAGGATCATTAAATTCCGGTTCCGAATAAGCTCCTTCTGCCCATAATGCCATTCCACCAATTGTTCCGATAATATCTCCCCCGTAAATACTCACATTTTGATATTGATCGTTCCCGTCAGGAAAATCTTCTTTACTGTTAAAATAGCTTACAGAAAGGTCACAGCCCAAAACCGATTGAGCTGTAAGTTTGAAAGCTTGTTCACAATTTTCCAATGTCTTTTCCGGTATAATTGAAGAAGAATCTTTATAAGCAGGAACAAAATAAGGGATAAGAACTCCAGTAAAAATAAGATATGATGATGGATAAAATTTTAATCTCATTGCAGAAACACCAAGTTTTTCATCCGGCAATATAGCTCCCTGATCACTGATATCAATAGGATTTATGTTATCTGTCGGATTTATTTGATATGCTGAACCCCAGGAAATTTGCTGAACGCCTGTTCGCATATCTATATCTAAAAATCCCAATGCTTTAATATAATTATCAATATAAACTTCACTGAATTTCCAATCGAAATCAGATTCGTCAATTGTAAACATTTTCAGATCAATATGGACGTGAGATTTATTGTTTATATAATGATCTAGCTTCAATCTGAATCTTGTCCTTGTCCAGGTGTTAGCAGTTCCATCAAATAAGCCATCAATTTCGAAGCTTTGAATACGGTCGATTTCTCCGCTTATTTCCGGTGGTTCGAGGGCGGAACAATAAATCGGGAAAATCGTTAAAAACATTAAAATATATTTCATAAATAACTCCTGTTTTTTAAGTTTCGACTCGAAAGGTACGTCGAGTCGAGACGACACTTTTTATCTTAAGTCGTTGTCCTACGTCCTTACGACTCGAATAATTTTCACTTTATTTCTTTTCCAATTGTCTTGTAGTGAACATCTTATCGGGAATATCAGGATTTATTTCTGTTTCTTTTATTACAATAACGGTTTTACTTCCTTTTTGGATATTCCGCATTTCCATCTTTTTTGTTATCCAGAATTCTTCGCTCTTTTCAAATTCCGATGAGTATAAAACTTTCAGCAAATCTCCGTGTATATCATAATATTCTGTTTTTAACGGATAAAAATTCTTACTATCTATCCATCTTTTTATCTTGCTGTAACTGATATCTTCAGGATTTTGGGGAGTATGTTCCAAGATATAACAATCGTGTTCATTATACTTTTCCGAACCTGAAATTTTAGAATTGAAATCTTCCTCCCATGAATGACCGCCAACATCATCATAACTGAAATCGCTGCCCATAAAACTTCCGCCTCTATCACTCGTAGCAATGCGGCGAACTTTCTTTAATGCCGGAAGATACAGCCAGTCATCATCATTTACAGCGAGGAATGAAGTTCCTTTGATGTTTGCAGGAGAAAGGAACCTGACAAAAGTGGAATCTTCTCCTTTCATCCAGGCTTTTATCGTTCTAACTCGTTTGGAACCGGATTTGTGAAAGATGGTCATTTCACTTATTGTTATTTCCGAGTTAGGACTATTCTCATCCTCTAATTTAAGAATTTCACTCGTCGTTAATTCCCGGGCTTCTATTGAAATAACAAATAATAGTAACATTACAAAGATAACTATCATTCCATTAATTCGTGTTTTCATCTTTTTCTCCTTATAATTATTTACTTTTTGTCATTTTAATCAATGCTTCATCTATCTTGTCTGTAACAACAGAAAGAGCTTCTTTGGAATATTTTCCTTTCTGATAGTGGCTCAGAATGCTGTTTGCATCGATTACAAAAATATCAGTTTTCTTTTTTTCTGCTCCGAGAAGTTTATTCACTTTTTGTTTCCAATCCAGAAGGAGTGTTACAGCATAATGCTCTTGTTTTTCTTTTACTTTTCCGATAACAAAATCTTTGGTTATCACAAATGGAATACCTCTCAGATCGAGCACAGTAAATATATTCAGAGTATCATTCTCTGAATAAACTTCATCAAGTTTTTCTGCCCACCAAGTACTGTTTTCATCTTTACTGCGTGGTCCCAT
>DAOUUD010000046.1 GCA_030668345.1 Candidatus Cloacimonadota bacterium
ATTATGTGACCTTTTTTATCTTCTGGGAAAGCGTATTTTATAGAATTGGTGATTAATTCATTAATTATCAAACCACAAGGAATAGCAGTGTTTATATTCAGGAATATACCTTTAGCTTCAACGTTATAACGGATGCGTTTTTCTGAAACACCATAGGAAATAAACAGGTTACGCATTAATGAAGTAATATAATCCTCAAATTTAATCCTGGAGAGGTCTTTGGAACGATAGAGTTTCTCATGAACCAATGACATGGATCTTACTCGATTCTGACAATTTTTGAACAGGTTAAGAGAAGTTTCATCGGTTACATGTACAGATTGTAAATTGAGCATACTAGATATGATCTGCATGTTATTTTTTACCCGATGATATATCTCTTGCAGCATAACTTCTTTTTCACGTAGAGAAGCCCTTAATTCTTCCTCAGCTTTACGTATGTCGGTTATATCGATGAATAGCTCAAAAGATCCAATAAATTTGCCGTCTTTAAATAAAGGACTTGCTGTGATGCTTGTAAGTCGTTTATCTCCATTTTTCCTGATTATAGTAATTTCATATTTCGAAGATTTTCCATTCAGCCGATTAACAGTTTCTTTCTGGATAGTATTAAAGCTTTTTTCGGAGACAAGATCCTTTACGTTCATTTTGAGTATTTCATCTTCATTATATCCATAAATATCCAGAGCTGCTTTATTAGAAAACAGAAAGTTCTAGTTTTCATCAACAATAACCAGACCTTCTGCAATGGATTCTACCAGGTTTCTATATTTTTCTTCGCTTTCTACCAGTTTTCGTAAGGAAAGTTTGCCTACAGTTATATCTCGTACAACCAGAAGTACTTTATCATCTATCATAGGAGAGATTCGCCCCTCAAACCAGAACTTCTTGTCTTTAATATCTAAAGTATATTCAATAGATATGGGAACTTGAGAATTAAGACTCTCCTCTATTTTATTCAGAAAATAAGTTGCTTTTTCTTCGGGAAAAACTTCATATAGGGTCTTTCCTATCAGCTCTTCTGCAGGTTTATATAATAAATTTGGATTTGTTGGAGCGATCTCAAGGTACTTACCGTTTCTATCAAGTACAATTATCAAATCATCCATACTCGAAAACAATGCTCTGAATTGAGATTCAGATTTTATGATTTGCTCAGCGGAAATTTTACGGTCTGTAATATCAGATGCTGTACCCAGAATTGATATCATTCCGTTAATAACTGTTCTAACATTTGATACTTCAACCCAGCGTTCCTCACCCTTTTTGGTTATAATTTTAAATTCATAATTACTGATGACATCTTCACCTTTCAAACGGGAGAATCCTGTTTTCATTACCATATCCTTAAAATGAGGATGTGCAAAATCGAAGAAGTTCATATTAAAAAGTTCTTCTTCATTATAACCTGTAATTTCCAACATTGCAGGATTAACATAAGTGAATTTTCCTTCCAGACTAAAGGTATAAACAGCAGTTTTCAGGCTTTCGGTAAGTGATTTGTATTTCTCTTCACTAGCTATGTATTTATCTTCGGTTTCTTTACGAATAGTTACTTCTTTTATTTTTTCAATATAAAGAAATAAAAGAAATACTATCGCTAATACTCCAAATACGATAATGATGATCAAAACATTTTTGAACCGATAATGGTATGATTTATCTTTTGTAAGAAGTTCAATCTCTTTTTCTTTCTTTTCTATTTCATACTTAGCTTGGAGTTCCGCCAGTTTTTTTATGTTTTCTTCCGTATAAATGGAATTATGAAGAGAACTATATTTTTTATGAAACTCAAGGGCTTGTTCAAACTCCCCGATAGCTGTGTAATAATTTGCCATTGTTTTGTAATTTTCGGCAATTAGATTCTTAAGGTCTAACTCACCGGATATTTTTAAACTTCGTGTAATCTGTTCGTATGCTTTTCCCAATCTATTGGTTGATATATACAATTCAGCAAACAAATTGCAGGTAGTAGCAATACCTTCTTTATTGCCAATTCTTTCATGTATTTGAAAAGCTTTTGTATTATAATCCAGAGCTGTTTTGTAATTTCCTTTTTCTTTAAAAATAACAGATAAATTATTATAGCAAATTGCCAGATTAAGATTTTGCTGCTGTTGTTCCATAATTTCAAGAGCTTTGCGGTAATAATCCAGAGCTTTATCATAATCTTTTAATTGTTGATATGCTAAAGCGATATTATGCATTGCTTTGGCATAGGACTCCTTATTTTCTTCCCTGCCTTTATATTCGAGAGATTTAAAATAATATTCCAGAGATTTTTCATAGTTACTTAAAGATAAATAAACATTCCCAATATTATTAAGAGCGTTACTAATGCCTACTTCATCCTTAAGTTCTTCATAAAGGTCCAATGCTTTTAGATTGTATTCCAGAGATACATAGAAATTGCTTAAACTTAGATTGGCAATTCCTATATTGACCATTGCTCTTGCTATGCCATCTTTATCCTGGTTTTCATTAGCTATTTGTAATGCATCCTGATAGTAGCTTATAGCTGTTTTGTAGTCTCCCAGATATTCATTGGCTACACCAAGTAAATTGTATGCATTTACTTCTGACTCCCTTAAATTATACTTACTAACAAGTGCTAATGCTTCATTTCCATATATAATGCTTAAGGCCGGTTGTACGTCTAAATTCAATAATGTTAATTCAATTAGAATATCTACTTTTTCTCTTTCGGATGCTTTTGGCAATAAATTTTGAAGGCTATCTATGGTTGCTGTGATGTCTGTGGAAAAAAGATTTGTAATGAAACCGAGAATTACCAAAAAAACAAACAGCCTTTTTCTCATTTTATAATCCATTCCTATAATTTATTATTATTTGAAATTTGAAGCTTTCTATATTGTCAACTATAAAATAAGCTTATCGTAAATTGTTTAATATTAATGAAGCAGTATCTTTGCCAATACCTTTAATTTGAGTTAAATCTTGGATGGTAGCTTTTTTGATGTTTTCAATAGAACCAAACTCTTGTAAGAGTGCAAACTTTGTAGCAAATCCAATTCCTTTGATCTTATCCAGTTCACTTGTCAGCGTCCTTGAACTTCTGCGTTTCCGGTGAAAAGTTATCGCAAACCTGTGACTTTCATCGCGCAGTTTTATCAGCATCCTTAAAGCAGAAGATGATTTGGGAAGAATAATGGAATCCTTTCTGCCCGGAATAAAAATCTCTTCCTGTCTTTTGGCAAGTGATATCATCTCGATCTCGTCATACTTCATTATCGTTAATATATTATGCGCGGCATTCAGTTGCCCCTTTCCCCCATCGATCACTATCAAATCCGGTCTTTCCTGTTCTTCCAATTTCTTCAGATAACGTTCCAGAGTCTCTGCTAAAGAAGCATAATCATCCTGACCTTCAACTGTTTTTATTATAAAGTGCCGGTAATTCTTTTTCTTAGGTTTCCCGTTTTCAAAGAAAACCAGGGAAGAAACGGTATCTGTACCCTGGATCGTGGAAATATCCAGGCAGATCATTTTTCTGGGTAATTTTTTCAAATTCAGTTTATCTTTCAATTCTTTTAT
This sequence comes from Candidatus Cloacimonadota bacterium, assembly GCA_030668345.1. GTDB lineage: Bacteria > Cloacimonadota > Cloacimonadia > Cloacimonadales > TCS61 > JACNIV01. The sequence goes on from DAOUUD010000046.1 coordinate 3,556, forward strand.
TGGAAAGATAGTTCGATTGCTTTTCCTGAGATATTTTAGTTTTTGCTCTTCTACATAATTAAAAGCATTTTCCCGGGCAATCGATATCAATGACTGTTTATCTCCACGTTTGGGAATTATCAATTTCCTTTTCAAAACCTGATTAAGAAAATCAAAACCTTCCGGTTTTAGCTGCAATAGAACATTGTAAGGAAGGTTTTCGAGTTTTAAAGAATAATACTGTGCTAGAAATGCTTCCAATAACTCTGGTAGGGATCGACCTTCTACGTTGTCCAGCGTATATATTTCTTTATTCAACAGCTTGCCGGAAAGGATCTTCAGCACAGAAACCGCCGCTTTTTTATCTTCCTTATAGATACCGATTACATCCCGGTTTTTATCATCTGCAAAAAACATGTTCCTGGATCGATTAAGCTTTTGAATGTTTAATATCTTATCACGGATTCCAGCTGCTGCTTCATACTTCATTTGCGTCGATTTTTCATTCATTTCTTTTTTTAGATCTTCTATTACAATCTTATTCCTGCCGCTTAAGAAATTTACTGCATTAGATACAATCCGTTTGTAATCTTCCTTAGAGATTTGACCAATACACGGTGCCGGACATTTACCCAGTTGAAAATTGATACATGATTTTTCAAAAGCAGGTTCTCCCTCAGTAATAATTCTTTTGCAGGTTCTTAGAGGGAAAATCCATTCCATCAACCTGATAGTTCTTTTTAGTGCTTTTACATCGGTATAAGGCCCAAAATATCTGGAACCATCCTTTGTAACCTGTCTTGTTACAAAGACTTTTGGAAAAGATTCTTTTATTGTAACTTTAATAAACGGGTATTGTTTATCATCTTTCAGAGAAATATTATATTTTGGTTTATACTTCTTTATAAGGTTAGATTCAAGTATCAGCGCCTGTTCTTCTGTTTTGGTTAAAATGTAATCGAAATCTGTAATCTTTTTTACAAGATCTATTGTTTTGAGATCTGCCGGTGTACCGGTGAAATAGGAACGAACACGATTCTTGAGGTTCTTTGACTTGCCAACATAGATCACATTCTCTGATGAATCCTTCATCAAATAAACTCCAGGTGAATCCGGGAGCAAAGACAATTTCTGTTTTATCTGCGAATTATTTTTTGCCATATTTTCTTTCTAATCTCGCGGGTGTATTCAACTCTTAAAACCACTGTACCACTTACAAAAAATATTATTCCTGCAAAGCTCAGCAACATTGATTTAATAATATTCGGCCAAAAATCCAAATCAGTATAAAATTGATTGATATAATTAAGAGCAACAAATAATAAAATGGATAACCCGGTCATTTTAATTATCTCACTCCAGATATTCGGAAAAGCAATTTGAGGTGCTTTCTTCTGTAGTAATATAATCAGTATAATAAATTGAATCATAGCTGAAAGAGAGGTTGCTAAAGCTAGTCCAGCATGCTGCAGGAACTGCATAAGAATTACATTAAGAACGATATTTACAACTACAATCACAGCGGATACTTTCACAGGTGTCTTAGTATCTTTATTAGCATAAAAAACGGGGATCACTAACCTGTTCAAGCTGTAGAAAATTATTCCAAGGGAATAGAAAAGAAGTGCTTTATAAGTCATTTCAACTGATACTGCATCAAATTGACCTCTCATGAATAGTATCTTTATAAAATCTCTTCCCAATCCTGCAATTATTGCTGTGATAGGCAGCATTATGAAACTAAGTGATATAGCAGAGAATCGCATACTATCCTGCAGGGCACTCCATTTTTTTTCTGCAATATAACGGGAAAACAACGGCAGAACAGCAACACCTGCAGCTACTCCGAAAATACCCATAGGTAATTGCATCAATCTGTTTCCATAACCAAGTGCTGCAATGCTGCCAGATGCCAGAAGTGAAGCTAAAATCATATCTGCCACCAGGTTTATCTGACGTACGCCGATTCCGATAGCTCCGGGGATCATGCGGCGCCAGACTGCATCTATTGCTTTTCCCTGTGTGTTAAAATTCAATTTTATTTTATATCCTATTTTCTTTAGAAGCGGAAAGTTGATTATCGTTTGAAGTATTCCCCCGATGAGCACACCATAAGACCAGTAAAAGATTTTTTCTTCTATATTTGTGGTTTCGTTCATAAGAACAAAAATTCCCAAACTTCCGATCATTCCAATATTCAGAAAAGCTGATGAGAGCCCGGGAATGAAGAAATAATCATGAGAATTTAAAATGGAGATGAGAGTGGAAGATAATCCAATCAGAAACAGATAGGGAAATAATATACGTGTAAGCTTTATAGCCAACTGCTGAGTAACATCATCCAAACCGGGAGCGATAATCTTCACTAAAATCGGTGCCAGCAATATTCCCAGAATGCACAAAATTACCAGGAAAATCGTGAGCAGAGAAAGCACATTAATAGCAAAGCGGATTTGATATTCTCGTCCTTTTTTTACTCCGATATCGTTGTAAATGGGCACGAAAGCTGCTGAGAGTGCACCTTCACCAAACAGCCTGCGCAAAAAATTGGGAATCTGGAAAGCAATCCGAAAAGCATCTGCAACACTGGAGGTGCCAAAATAATTTGTCATCACAATATCACGGATCAATCCCAGAATGCGACTGATGAATACAGCCACAGACATCGACCCTATGTTTTTTGCCAGTTTTCTCTTACTCATACCCACTCATTGAATCTAATTTTCAATTGTTAAAAATTTATTTCTAACCAATATTGTAAATAAAATTGTTTATTTAATTTGACAGAATTTCAATTAATTAACTATGCATTTAATTGTTCCAAATAAAATTGGAGATACTTATATGCATAGAAAAAAAATTGCTTATGGAATGATTTGCGCAAAAGTAACCGAGTTGAGTCCGGTAACCGATTTTTTTCATAATGCCCGAAAATACGGACATAAAATCGACCACTTGATAATTTGTTACAAAGACTTTGTAGATGACAATGTAATTGAACAATTCAAGCAATTTTGTCAGGTTACACTTATTCAAAGAGGACATGCTCCCTTTATTGAAAACAATCTGAAAGATATCGGTATGAATAATGATGATATTGATTCAATTATTGGTACTCCCTACCTTGAAAAATACAATAAAGTAGCTTATGGCACTGCCCGAAATTATGTAGTATTAGCTGCAATATTCTTAGAAATCGATTACCTGTTTTTCTTCGATTCAGATATTTTTCCAATAGTTTTAAAAGATTACAAAAATGGAAAATCCGAGTTTGAAGAAGTGGATTTTGTCGGTTCTCATTTGAAATACCTGAAGCAGGAAGATGTAGTGGTAACAACCAGTGATTATACGGGATATTATATCATTCCAAAAATGAACTTTCCTTACCTGATGGAGCTTTTGCAGGGAGTACAAAAAGAAGACAGGTTCTATTATATTACTTCGGTAGACACTCCTGTAACAAGAGATAAATGGCAGGAAAACATATTCAATACAAATAAAGTTCTGGGTGGTAATCTGGCTATCGATCTGAAGCATTTGAACTTATTACCGCCTTTTTTTTCAACTATGCTTGTATTGGGCAATGAGTGTTTCATGGGGCGCGGAGAAGATACTTTGTTCGGACCTATCATCTACGGTTTCGGGGGACGCTGTGTAGATATAGACCTGCTGGTTTTCCATAACTGTTTTGGAGATTTTCCAAATAAACCGGCAATTACTATCCAAAAGAACGTGGACCGGTTTTACTATGCCTGTATGGGCTGGATCATTCGTAATCCGTTCTTTAACTGGTTACGGAATGAATTCAATTCCGAAGTGGAACAGATAAACACAGAAAAAAGATATCATGCATTACAAAAAGGCAGTACATCCGCTGCAGAGTATTTTGGAGATAAACGATTCCTGGATCTCCCGCAGGCATTTGAAATGTCCTATAAAAAACTGCCGGAAGATATTGATCATTTCTATAATTTAACTGATAGTTGGAAAAAAATGAAAAAATTATTGAACAAATAAAGGAGTTTTTATGATAACGTATATGGTGATCCCTACTTATTGGACAGGACCAAAAGGTGAATGGCAGGAAGGAGATAAGGTATTCGATCATCCTACTCCTTTGAACGAAAATGGTACTCTGGAAAGGACTTTGCAATCACTTCATAATTTGGAAAATACGAAATTTACTCTGGTAATAGTTGGGATAGCTACCAACAAGAAATACGAAAAACCAATGGAAGAAAAACTGAGAGAAATGCTGAAGAATGCAGATATTCCTGTCGATACTATCCTCTTTACTGAATCAAAATTGAGAAAGATCAAAAACAAATTATACAAAAAGTATGATGGCGAGGACATACTAAGCCTGGATAATTATGCACATATTCGAAATATGTGTATTTTTCTTCCTTATATTCTGGATGCCGAAATTGCCATTCTCATTGACGATGATGAAATCTTTGAAGATCCAAAATTCGTAACCAAAGCCAAGGAATTTATCGGTAAAAGATTTTATGGCAACACCATAGACGGTGTGGCAGGATATTATCTTAATGAAGATAATGAATATTATGATAAAGTGAACATTGTTCCCTGGATGACCTATTGGGACCGTTTTGGTGAGAAAAGAGAAGCCTTCGACAAGATAATCGGCAGTGAACCCAGGTTGAAGCAGACGCCGTTTGCATTCGGGGGTGCCATGGTTATACACCGCAACCTGTTGCGTATTGTACCGTTCGATCCCAACATAACACGAGGTGAAGATACCGATTATGTGATGAATGCACGTATGTTTGGATTTAATTTCTACCTGGATAATCAGTTGGCCATAAAGCACCTCCCTCCTGCTAAAAAACATCCTACCTGGAAAAGGTTCAGAGAAGATATTTATCGATTTCTATATAATAAATCTAAATTCGAAACACAATCACCCAAAACTAATCTTCATGAAATAAAACCGGAAGATTTCGATCCCTATCCCGGTGAGTTCATGAAAAAAGACCTGGGAGATAAGATATTTAAAACAAATATTATCTTAGCTTTGAACTACCTGGCAGATGGTGATGTGGAAGCCTGTAAAGAAACTATCAAGAATATTTACCTGGCAAGATATGAAGCAATTCCACATTATAATACTTTTGAGGAGTATCTTAAATTCCAGAAAAACTGGAGAAAACTACTGGAAAACACAAAGGGATTCGGGAACGCTCTAAAAGATATAATCCTGGAAGGAATAGTTATCAAGTATGATAAATACCAGATCGAGAAAAAGAAAATTTTAGAGAAAACAGGTATACATAAGCAGATGCATTTCAGTGAAATTGTCCTCTTCAAAGGTTTTTCGAAAAAGGAATTACGTACGATCTTTTTCATATCAGAGATAATCAATTTGAAGGCAGGAGATTATGTGTTCAAAGCTGGTAAAGTTAACAACAATATTTATATTGTTTTGAGAGGAATTCTACAGGTGCTCAAACCTGTTAAAAATACTGATGATTTTGTAATTACCGAGATAAAGAAGGGTGAACATTTCAACGAGACCGCTATTTTCTTCGAATCTACTCATAAGGTATCAGTTAGAGCCAGTACAGAATGCGACCTGATGGTTATCGATAGGGATAAAGCTTTGAAGATATTGAAAGAAGACAGCGAACTGGCAGCTAAATTGCTCTGGATAGTGTCAAAGAAATTAAGTGAACGCCTGATGGATACTACCCAGAAATACTCCGAAACCAAAGAACAGGTTGCCGATGTTTCCGACCATATGCAGAATTAGGAGAGTGTATGAAAGTATTATTGATAAATCATTTTCCGCTGCAAGGTTCTGGAAGCGGTATTTATACAATGAACATCGCTCTGGAATTGGTTAAAGAAGGTCATGATGTATTTGTGATAGATATTGATAATCAATACGATACATCGGATTATCCCTTCCAAAGAAGAACTATAATTTGTGATAAGATAAAAAATTCAAACCCGGATATGGAATTCAACTTTCCATGTTTCACTACTCACCCCAGGAGTTTACTTACTTATTATGATCTTAGTAATGTAGAATTGGAAAAATATGTAACAAAATTCATAGAGATCACTAAAGAAGTAGTGGCGGATTTCAAACCGGATATTATACACGCACAGCACCTTTGGATAACTCCTTATGCTGCTCTCCAAACAGGTGTTCCCTATGTTATTACTGTACATGGCACCGACCTGATGGGATTCAAAAAAGATAAGCGTTACCATAAATATGCTTTGGAAGGTGCAAGGAATGCAAGTAAGATAATTACTATTTCGCGGCAGGTTCATAATGATACATTGGAGCTTTATAAATTACCGGAAAACCAACTTGTTCTTAATCCAAATGGATTTGACGATGATATTTTTAAAATTAAGGATGTGAATAAAGCAGAACTTTTTAAGAAATTCGGATTGGACATTGTTCCTGAAAAACTGGTTAGTTTTGTGGGAAAATTCACCGATTTCAAAGGAATCGATTTACTGATAAAAGCTGCACGGAAGATAACCGATGAGATACCTGGAGTTGTATTTGCTTTTGCCGGAGATGGTGAATTGATGCAAGATATGATAAAACTTAAAATGGAATTAAAGCTGGATAATGTATATTTTCTGGGTCATCAAACCCAAATAGATGTAGCTTCA
>DAOUUD010000219.1 GCA_030668345.1 Candidatus Cloacimonadota bacterium
GAACTGGTTGCAATACGGAAAATGCATGACTTCGATGGTAATGAAAAAAGTGAATTCGTTGCCCTGGAAATTGTGGATGACATACAGACACTGAAAATATTTGAACTGGACTATGATGAACTTATCACTAAACATACATTCCCGATTAGTTTCTGGCCAGATGATATGGGAGATACTAACGGACAGGGAATCGAAGTGCTGGGTCGTCTTTCTGATGAACCTGTAATTTATGAAGTAACAACAGGTTCATATCCAGATTTTGTTATATTTCCTGCTGAAGACGCCTACGGAGTAAATTTTGCTGATGTTGATGGAGATGGAATAGATGAGCTTGCACTTATTAAAAATGTGGATATCGGAATTTTTACTTATCGGGTTCTGGTTCTCTATAACCGCTCTGGAAATGAATTCACAGCCATCGATACAATCATAAACCAAACTGCAACTTTTGTTAGGAATGAATTTGTGAACAAAGTAGCCTGTGGAAACCTGGATGGTGACTCATATCCCGATCTATTGACAGCCGATAAAGACGGTGATGTAATGATCTTTGAAAATGCAGGTTCGGGATTTGAAATGACCTGGAATATTCGCCTGCCTGTAACAGACGCTCATTATCTGGCTATGGGAGATTTCACGGGTGATGGTAATAACGAATTCTGCGCAGGTGGATTCATCTATAACGCTATTAATCCTAATAAGACGTTTTTATATTTTGGTTTTTTCAAAAATACCGGTACGAACGACCAGTATGAACCTGCCGGATATATTAGCTTTACACAGGTAGAAACCAAGAATTCCATTGCTACTGCCGATCTGGATGGTAACGGAGATGAAGAGATCATTCTTTCAGTTCCACCTAATACTTATATCATCGACTATATTGACGGTGAGTTTATTCCTATCTGGAAAGGGGTATCCGTAAAGACCGAGCAGCATGTTATCACTGCCTGTTCCGGAACAGTAAATGAAGATGCTTTTATAATTGTGAACTCTCTGCAAAGTGGAAAAATTGGCAGTTCGCTCATAAAAGTTGCCGAGGAATTTACCGGTCCGCCTACTCCCTGTGGATTTTATGTTATCCCGCAGGATTCAACTACTGTCTTTCTGGGCTGGGAAACAGATCCATCCTTTGAATACAATATTTACCGACAGGAAGAAGGAATACCTGTTTTAATAGCGAATACGCAGAATAATTCCTACCAGGATTCCGGGCTTACAACTGGAGATACACTCTATTACAGGATTACAGCCGAAGATACATCATATTCCCCACCGGAAAGCCTTCCCACACCATGGAAGAGTGCCGTTCCATACTACAAACCAGAATTGCAATATGTTAAGATGATCTCTCCTTATACATTAAAAGTAAAATTTAATAAGCAGCTTGCTTTCAGCGCAACACATATTTCCAATTATACCGTTACACCCATAAATGTAAATCCCATATCTGTTAACATGCTCGAACAAAACACATGTCTTATCCTGCGTTTCCGTGAATCTTTTGAAGATCTCGGGGAAGATTATGTTCTGTATTATGAAAACTTAAGTGGAATAACCGGAGTCCCCATAGCTGGAAACCAAACCTTTCCATATCAACCGGACACCATATCCCCGGAAATTGTGGATGTGAAAAATGAAAACCTGCAAATAGTGAATATCTATTTTTCCGAGCCTGTTAAAGCGCAAATGGCAGAAGATATTTCAAATTATACTCTGGTTCTTCCCGCTGTAGACAAAAACAATGAAATTGAAACTTTGGAATATAAAGAAGGATACCCCGATTCATTTTATGTTTCAATCAAAATGAAAAAAAACCTGGAGTATACCAACCAACCATATTTCCTGAAAATTGATAATGTAGAAGACCCGGCGGGAAATAAAATATCTGTTAGTGGCAACAAATGTCATTTCAGCTTGACAGGTATGATTGGCCTAAAGAATTTAAAACACTTGCGGGTTTACCCGAATCCGCTCAATAAAAGCGAAAGTGAGTTTGATGTTGTGAATTTTATAAATCTTCCCCTAGAGGTTTCGGGTAAGCTTCGGATCTTTAATTTGAGTGGAGAATTGATCTTCGAGAAGAAGGTTGGTCCCTATTATAATCTCATCGATTTCTTTAGCTGGGAATGCAGAAATAACGGTGGCAAAGAAGTTTCATCGGGGATTTACTTTTATATTCTGCAAATGGGGAACGATACAAAAAAAGGTAAGATTGTTCTCATAAATTAGAGACATGGGTTAAGGAGACTGAAATGATCTCATTAGATTGGAAAGAAAGATTAAAAAAAGATACGATCGATTTTGCGGAACGAAAACTTCCTGCCAGCAATTTTGATATCGATATCATTTATAATGCCTATCCTCAGCGAATCGATAACAAGATCCCGCATGCTGTGATAACTCTGGTGGGAAAAACACTGGGTGCACTTATCTACAAGGAAGCGGATAAATATTTTACGTTTTATAATTACCTTTTAAAGGAAAAGGGTGAGAATGGCAAGATGATCTTTGCTTATGTGATGGCTCGTGTTATCAGGAAGAACCCGGATAATTTCTTAAGTTATATAGAAAATATATTGCTTACCACAGAAGACCAGAAATTCTGTAACCTGCTTCTGGACAAAGCTATCTTCCCTATGATAAAAAAAGATCCCGTTAAGCATCTGGATCTGCTGGCAAATTGGATAAAAAAAGATAACGAACATCTTACTTTGAGCCTTCAGAAAATGATAATAAAGCTCATCGGTTTTCAGCCAAAGCTGGTTAAACCCATCTTTCAAAAGCTGGAAACTGCCTGGCTTTATGCTACACCAAATATGATAAAACTGAATGCGAACTTCCTGAAAGCGATCTACAAGGTTAAGCCCAAATTTTATTATTCGATATATGAAAATTATAAAACAACCCGCAACCCAACTTTTGCTGAAATTCTTTGCGGAGCGATCTGTGGTTACAATAAACTGCTAA
>DAOUUD010000037.1 GCA_030668345.1 Candidatus Cloacimonadota bacterium
ACGTCATCTAAGCTGGGATTGAAAAAATTATTTATTTCAACGGGATCAGTGATACCTTTACAGACAAGCATCTCTGCTATCATTTCCGGGCATTTTATCAGCTCTGAAATCTGTTTTACTTTATGCTGTTGTTCATCAGTTAAAGCTTCAGATGTTGTCCACCTTTTCTGCATAAATTTATCCTTATTTTTTATTTAATATAAAATAAATAGTTTGTCAAAGAAGATAATAAGCCGAATTCTGTAAATTGCTTAACAAGCAATTCAATGTCTATTTGTCTAAGCCGGATATTGCTATACTCATCCGAGTTCATAAAATGACCGGTTCAAGCTGCCTACCCAAGAGTTAAATAAGCCGGGCCGACTCTAACTCTTCTATTTGGCATTGCACCGGATAAGGCATTCCGAGCACCCCGATTCACACCAGGGTCTGGTGGTCTCTTACACCACCTTTTCACCTTTACCCCGCACCTACTTGATGAGAAACTGAAACTCATCAAGTAGGTGCGGGGAAGTCTGTTTCTGTGGAGCTTGCTTCCCGTTACCGGGACTTCCCGTTAGGAAGTATCCTGCCCTCTGGTGTTCGGACTTTCCTCCCAGCACCTACTTTGATGGTTAAAGTAATAAGACTAACAAAGTAGGTGCTGGACAGACATTCTATCTTCTTTGACAACACTTATTAAGCGGGTTTTGCAACCAATATTCTCCCGCAATTCTCGCAATTAATGATCTTCTGCCCTTCATTAATTTCAATTATCAACTGAGGCCTGATGTTATAGCCGCAACCTCCGCAAGCATTATTATCGCTAAAGACAACAGCTTTTCTTCTTTTGTTTTTTATCAATAATGCATATCTGCGCACAAGTTGAGGATTCAATTCTTCTGCTAATAAATTACGTTTATTTTTGTATTCGGCAATATCTTTTTCTACTTCTTCTATCTTTTTTCTAAGCTTTTCTTCATTAGCTTTCAGTTCGGTATCTGCTTTCTTTTGATCTTTTTTATATATTTCCAATTGAGCATGAATGTTGACTTCTTCTTCCATTAACATAATAAGAACGTCATCAATTTCAGAATTTTTATTTTCCAGGTGGCTTACTTCACTGTTAAGAGCTTTGTATTCTTTGTTCGTTTTAATTATAAGAAGCTGATTTTTATATTTATCTATCTTTTCATTATTGGCTTTAATATCCAGTTCTTTTAGTTTTTGTGTTTTCAGATTTTCATCCAGAGCATTCTCGGTTTCAGCCAGTTTATTATTTGCTGTTTCCAGGTTTTGCTTCAGGTTGCTAAGCTCTTCAGGGAGTTGTTTTGTGAGAATTTCTTTTTCCCCGATTATATCATCACATCCCTGCATGTTGATCAATATTTTAATTTCTTTGATCATTTCTTTCTCCAAATTTATAAAGGTCTATATACTAAAAGAAGCATTTACCAACTTGGCAAATGCTTCCTGTTATTTAAATTTATTAACAGTTGACTCTACAATTTTACTTTTTAACAACCTCACTATATAAATACCTTTTAATATTATTCATAATCCATAGATTTTTTTTCCTCATTTCTGTCAACTTCATTTATCAGCAATTGATTATCTTTAATAGAAAATATCACATTGTTTAGTTCTTCACCGATTAACTTCGAATGTTTAAAAATTCTTATATGTGTTTCAGGATAAACTTTTTCAAAAACTGTTATATGGAAATCGGTTAATTCGTCCTGTAAAAGCTCGTCCATTCTTTTTTCATATTCTTCTTCCATTTCTTTCAGTTCAGAAGATAAAAGTGGAATGATTTCTTCATTTTCATCCGGATTACTTCTGGTATTTTCCAGTTTATCCTGTATTTCTCGAATCATTTCTTTCAAATAAGGTAAAGCAGTTATCTCAATTTCGGTTAACACCGAGAACGGACTTCCAACATTGGATAATGTAATGTTGTTTCCACATTGCAACAAGCAATTAGCAATGGAACTGTCTTCTTCACCTATGATCTTCTTTTCGGAGTGAAGATTGCTAAATCTTATGTTTTTATTAATCGTTAGAATTCCGTTACAAACTATCCTGGCATTTTCTGCATATTCAATATTCACATCGCCGTCTACAAATACACCCTTATTCTTGCAATCACTAATATTGCCTTTTACTCTTAAATTTCCAATAACTTCAACACGTGAATTTGTAATCACTCCATCAATGGTAATGTCACCGTAAATCTTCAAATCTTTATCAATTATGTTTTCGTTAATAAAGAAATCGGATTTTACATGAAGTTTATTCTGGTTGTCAATAAAGGGATATCCGTCTTTCAAGGCCAATATTTTGTTCTCTTTTTCTGCATGGTAAACGTTATCTCCCAGAAGATCGTTTGCATTTAAACTGGAAGTAACTCCAGAAGAGACCTGATTCCCAAAGATATCTAAGCCGGGTTCGGAAACATCTGTGATTTTCAACTCAGCAAGAACCTGATGTTTATTGATTTTTTCAAAACTGTCCAGTTTATAAATATCATAGGAAACTTCAGGATTGTAGCAGTTTTCTTTATCGAATTGATAAGTAATGTCAGAATCTGCCAGCGGGTTAGCTCCTTTAGCTATCAGGAACGGAACATTGAGCTCTTTCCGAATATTATTCTGCTTATTGAGTTTTTCTGCTTCATCAAATCCGCTTGTAATACCGGCAGTATTAATAAGTTTAGTTATTTCCTTTTCATCTATCATACCGGTATCATCATTAATGGTAAGATAAGCAGACAGGTTATCTTCAGAAATTTTAACAGTCAGATTTTTTGCAGAGTTCGTATATACTTTTCCTTCATTTTTTTCATTCATTTTTCATACTCTCTTTAATATAATCGATCACTTCCTGAGCGGAAGTACCTGGTGTAAATATAGCTTTAAATCCTTTTGACTTGAGAAAATCTATATCTTCATCGGGGATAACTCCACCACCAAAAAGTAGAATATCATCCTTACCATTTTCTTTGAACAGTTCTGCCACTTTGGGAAAAAGAAAATTATGAGCACCGGAAAGAAGACTGAGTCCAACTACATCAACATCTTCTTGAATAGCGGCATTTACAATTTGTTCAGGGGTTTGCCGGATACCGGTGTATATTACTTCCATTCCCGCATCCCGCAAAGCACGTGCAATATACTTGGCTCCCCGGTCATGTCCATCAAGTCCCGGTTTTGCAATCATAACCCTGATCTTCATTGTTCTCTCCAAATCTGTATCATCAAAAAACATATTTGATACCTCTATCTGTGCGTCAATCTTTTTCTGTTCAAAAGGAAGGGTTGACAGTTTTTAAATGTAAGATTATAAATGTAATATGAGTAATCATAAAGAGGTGTAAAGATGGGTTCTACAGCAGTTTTGGGATGTGCTTGGGGTGATGAAGCAAAAGCTAAGATCGTAGATGTCCTGGCTAAAGATGCAGATTATATAATCAGATTTCAAGGTGGAAACAACGCCGGACATACAATACAAATTAACAATAAGAAATTTGTTTTTCATTTGGTGCCTTCCGGTATTTTGTATCCAGAAAAGATCTGTGTTATTGGAAGTGGTGTGGTGATCGATCCGTTTCAACTTATTGAAGAAATAAATGCTCTTGAATCTGAAGGCATCTCTTTTGAAAATAGATTTTATATTGATCCTCGTACCCAGATTGTTCTTCCTCTTCATATAGAATTGGATGGAAAACAGGAAAACGACACCAAACAGGTCAAGATCGGAACAACAAAAAAAGGTATTGGTCCTTGTTACTCAGATGCAGTAAGCAGAATTGGTATAAGATTTGGAGATCTCTTCGAAAAAGAAAATCTTATCCAAAGAATAAATAACCTCCTTTCATTTCATGGAAGAGCATCACAAAATGCCGAAGCTCTGGCAGTAAAGCTGATAGAAGCAGGTAAAAGACTTCAGCCATACCTGGAACAAATTCCTTATCTTCTACAAAAAGTATCCAATAAAAAGCTGCTTTTTGAAGGCGCTCAAGGTTCACTTCTTGATATTAATTTTGGCACCTATCCCTTTGTAACATCTTCACATACAATTGTTGGCGGGATACCTGTTGGAACTGGCTATTCAAAAAAGATCGACCGTGTTGTAGGTGTTTACAAAAGCTATTATACCCGCGTTGGTGAAGGTCCTTTTCCTACTGAACTTTTAGATGAAATCGGAGAACGAATCCGTGTGCAGGGCAACGAATACGGTTCTACCACCGGACGTCCCCGTCGTTGCGGTTGGTTCGATGCAGTAGCTGCTAAATTCACTGCTATGATCAATAATATCGACGAAATAGCTTTAACCTTACTGGATGTTCTATCGGGCATCGATAAGCTGAAAATATGTACAAAATATCACATAGATGATCAGCTTACAGATGAATTCCCTTATAGTGCAAATACTCTCTCTAAAGCAAAACCAGAATATATCGAATTGGAAGGCTGGAAAGAAGACATTTCTAATATAAAAGAATACAATAAGTTACCTGAGAACACTAAAAAATATATTTCGAAAATTGAAGAAATCCTGAAAGTAAGAGCTTCGATAGTATCAGTAGGACCGAACCGCAGTCAGACAATATTCGGAGGTTAAAGATGAGTATTGTAATAAAAGAAGTTATAAGCAAGAGAGAACTGAAGAAATTCATAACTTTTCCAGATAAACTTTATGCAGGAAACAAATATTGGATACCTTCATTACATTCACAGGAAATGAATACTCTTCATAAAGATAAAAATCCAGCTTTTGATTTTTGTGAGGTAAAATATTGGCTTGCTTACAAAGATGGAAAAATTGTGGGAAGGATTGCAGGAATAATTGTTACGCGATACATTAAAAAATGGAAAAATAAATATGCCCGTTTCGGTTGGGTCGATTTTATAGACGATGATAATGTATCCAAAGCTCTTTTTGACACATTGGAAACCTGGGCAAAAGATAAAGGGATGGGAGCAGTTCACGGTCCACTTGGTTTTACCGATCTCGATCCTGAAGGAATGCTTATAGAAGGATTTGATGAACTTGGAACAATCGTAACTATTTACAATTACCCCTATTATCCGGAACATCTTGAGAGACTTGGATACAAAAAGGACATTGACTGGGTAGAATTTGAAGTAAAAGTACCGGATAAATTACCAGAAAAAATTGAAAGGATCGCTGCAGTAGTTAAAAAGAAAAATAAACTACAAATCTTAAATGCAACTAAATCGAAGGATCTGCTTCCTTATGCAAAAGAGATATTCCAGGTTATAAATGAAGCATTCGAACCACTTTATGGAGTAGTGCCATTAACAGAAAAACAAATTGATAAGTATATTAAACATTATTTTAGTATGATCCGGCCGGATTTTGTTTCACTCATTCTTGATGAGCAAAATAAGATAGCGGCATTTGGAATTACTATGCCATCTCTATCAAAAGCCTTCCAAAAGGCAAAAGGAAAACTCTTTCCTCTTGGCCTTTTCCATATTATGAAAGCTCTAAAGAAAAACGATCGAGTAGATCTGTATCTTGTGGCAGTTAGACCTGACTTGCAGGGAAAAGGAGTTAATTCCCTCTTATTTAATAATCTCTTTAATACATACAAAAGTAATAATATAATCAAGGCAGAAACAAACCCGGAATTGGAAAGCAACACCAAGGTCCAGGCACAATGGAAATTTTTTGACCGAAGACAACATAAGAGAAGACGATGTTACATAAAGCAACTGAAATAATCAGGAGGATAGAGAATAAACTTAGTAAATAAGGAAGGATTGTATGGAAATCGTTAAAATTGTTATTCTGTGTATTATTGCTTATTTCATCGGTTCGATTTCATTCAGTTACATTATTACAAAAAAAGTTAAAGGCAAAGATATACGGAATATCGATGTGAAGAATGCCGGAGCCCTTAATGTATTTGTGAGTGTAGGTTCTCTATTGGGGATAATGGTAGCTGTGCTGGATGGTATTAAAACATTAATCATTGTTCTTGCAGCCCGTGCATGGGGATTGGATATTACATACACAATTATCGCTGCTTCATTTGGAATTGTGGGTCATTGCTTTCCAATATATTACAATTTTTATGGTGGAAAAGGTGCAAGTGCTGTGACGGGAATATTAATATACTTCATACCTCTTGAACTTTTAATATGTATAATTCCTGCAGTTATAGTTGGCTTCCTGATACATAGACCTGGATATGCACCAGTATTTTTTATACCTTTATCACCTCTTGCTGCTTATATTTCACACAAATCTTTAATATTGGTAAACGCTCTGATTTATGTTGTATTTCTAACTACCGTACTCAATGCTATTATTTACTTCACAAAAAGAGATCGGAAAGTATTTGTAGATTAATATAATAATAAATCTAAACAAATAGCATCTCCGTTCTGACTTGGGAAAGCAAATAATTCTTGACATTAAAAAGGGCTATCACAAGGTAGCGCAGCCTTTGTAACAAGGCGTTATATAAAGAGTTACGTGATAGATAGATGATGAATTTGGAAGGAGACTTGAATGAAAAGAACTTATCAACCTCATAACCGGAAGAGGAGAAACAAACACGGCTTTCGCTCCAGAATGGCAACTAAAGCCGGACGTAAAGTTCTGGCACACAGGAGAACCAAAGGAAGATCGCGTTTAACTGTTAGCGATCAATGAGATTTATAACCTCAAAAAGAGAGTACCAGAGTGTTTACGAAGATAATATAAAATACGAAGGTAATCTCTTTATTGTTTTAAAGAAAAATATAACTGATGACATGTTTGCAGTTGGAATTGTTGTAAGTAAAAAAGTAGGAAAAGCTGCTAATCGCAATAAAGTAAAAAGGCGTGTAAAAGCGTTCCTCAGAGAAAATGTCCATCTGCATAAAAGCGGGAAAAAAATTGTAGTCATTGCAAAACCTGAAGCCGGAAATGCTGAATGGAAGGAAATTGAAAAAGAGTTAACCGCTTTATTCTCGAAATAAATATGAAAATTTTTAATACGCTGGCTTTACTGTTAATTAGCTTTTATAAGAAATTTATTTCGGTTGTATTACCACCCACATGCCGATTTAATCCAACTTGCAGTCAATATTTTTACGAAGCATTTTCCAAATATACTTTCTTCAAAGCAATGAAACTTTCTATTTTACGAATTATTAAATGTCATCCTTTTCATTCGGGTGGACATGATCCACTTCCCTAAGGAGCAATTATGGAAAAAAAAACACTATTGGCAGTACTGTTGATCCTGGTAGTATTCTGGATCAGTAGCGAATTTATCTGGAAAAAACAAAAACTCGCGACAACAGAGCAACCTGTTACAGAAAATGTTATAGAAACCACGGTTTCTTCCCAGCCCGAAGTTCAGAGTGTTACAGAAATTCCCATTAAAACACAAACCGATATTGATATCCGGGATGATATCATTCTGGAAAACGATTTACTTAAGATCACTTTCACCAACCTTGGTGGAGAGATTACTTCCATCCAGCTAAAAGAATATTTTCTTTCCGATAAAATCACACCTGTAGATCTAATCCCCGAGAATGAATCCATCTTTAATATTGAACTTCAGATGAAAACAGGTAATGTTATAAATCTTGGAAATATTGCTTTCCAATATGACGTTTACGAAGAAAGCAACCGTTTGATATTTATTGCTCAAACAGAAAATGGAATGATTGAAAAGACCTTCACTTTATCCGATAATTATCAACTCGATTTTGCTTTAAAAACAAATGGCTTTGAAAACCTGAAAAGCTATAATCTAGGTATTGACAGCGGAATTGCCGATACGGAAGAATATCTTAAAATGAAATCCCGCGAATATAAAGTTGTGGGACAATTGGATAATACGATCACAAAATTCACGTTATCTAAACTGAAGGAAACACGTGAACTGTCTGGTAATCTGGATTGGGCTGCAGTAAAATCTAAATATTTTACCGTGGCATTAATTCCCAGCGATCTTATCGAAATGAACAGACTGCAGGCTTTTCAGCAGAACGAAAGCCCGGCAATGCAACTTGGGATTGATATATCCAGATCAGGGTTTGTTCATGATTTTCAACTTTATTTTGGTCCTTTAATATATGAAAACCTGAAAATTTACGGCAATGGAATAGAGAGCACAGTAGAAATAGGACCCAAGTTTTTGCAATGGATCAGCAAAATATTTATGGCTTTTCTCAAAATTTTGAATAGTATTATTCCCAGCTGGGGAATATGCGTATTGATCTTTGCCATTATCCTGAAGGTGTTACTTTACCCGCTTACTCACAAGAGTTTTGAATCCAGTACCAAGATGCAGAAGATACAACCCCTGATGAAAGAAATTCAAGCCAAATACAAGCATGATCCGCAGTTAATGAACGCAGAATTAAAAAAATTATATAAAGAACATGGTGTCAATCCGCTTGGCGGTTGTTTACCTATGCTGATGCAAATGCCTATTCTGTTCGCACTTTATCCTATTCTTCGTTATTCCATCGATCTCCGTCAGGCAGGTTTTCTCTGGCTGCCAGACCTTTCAGAACCCGATCCTATCTGGTTACTGCCGATCCTGATGGCAGTTTTCATGTTCGTTCAACAGAAACTTATGGCGCCTTCGAAACAAACTCTGGAAAATATGGATGAAAAACAAAGAGCTACGCAGCAAAGTCAGAAAATGATGATGTATTTTATGCCTATCATGATGTTCTTCATTTTCAAATCACTCTCTTCGGGTCTGGTTCTGTATTGGACGGTTTTCTCTATTATCGGTACTATCCAGCAATACTTTATCAAGAAAAAATTCAGTAGGAAATAATTATGCGGGAATTAGTTAAAGAAGGAAAATCTACCTCGGCTATCATTAATGAGTTCATGAAAGAATTCAATCTCAAGCTCGATGATTTTAAATTTGAAGTAATAGAAGAAGGTTCCGGTGGTTTTCTCAAACTGTTTGGTTCCAAGCCCACAAAAATAAAATTTTTCTTAACCGATGTTTCCGAGAAGATCAAAGAATTCACAGAAGGCATTCTTGGTCGCATGAACGTCGAATATGAATTGATCCAGGTTAAACATGACGACGGTCGCTACAACGTACAAGTCAGTGGCAGCAAAGATCCGGGCTTTATCATCGGTAAGGAAGGTAAATTATTGGACAGCCTGCAGCATCTTCTTAACCAGATGATAAACAAAGCCGAGAAAAAAAAGTTCAGAATACGTATTGATGTCGATGGCTACAGGAAGCGTCGTGAAGATGCTCTAATCGAAAAAGTCAGGAGTATTTCCGCCAAGGTGAAAAAACGTGGAAAAAGCATCACCATGGAACCACTTCATGCCGCCAACCGAAGGATCGTTCATCAATTTATAGAAAAAGACAAAGATTTAAATACAATGACAATTGGTGATGGCGAAATAAAAAGAGTTGTGATCCTTCCTGCTAATAGATCCATGGATAAACAAAGGAAAAAAGATAAGGAAAAGTAAAGATAAGCAAATTAAACTTACCTTGATTTTGCTTTATATTTTAATATTAAGAATAGAATTTACTCGACAATAAAAGTATTAGAAAATAAGTAAGTAAACATGGAGTTGCTTATGAAAAGAATTGCTTTTTTCTTTTTACTTATGTTTTCTATAAATCTATTTTCGCAAACAAAAATCGATAGTCTGGAAAATCAACTAAAAATAGTTATTAAAACCGAGAAGATCGATATTTTAAATGAATTATCACAACACTATTGTGAAATATCACCACAAAAAACTATTGAATATAGCAACCAAGCGTTAGAATTATCACAACAATATAATTATAAAGATGGAGAAGTACAAGCTTTAAAAAATATCGGCGTCGGAAATTATTATTTAAGTAATTACGACATAGCTCTAGAATACTATTTCAAATCATTAGAAATATTAAAAGAAATCGAAGACAAAGAAGGTGCATCTATTATTCTAAATAACATCGGTATTATTTATTGGAAATTATCCGATTTTGAAAAGGCATTGGAAATTTACAATGAGTCGTTAAAAGTAATGGAAGAATTTGAAAATAAAGAGGGCATCGCCAGAGCACAAAATAATATTGGGCTCATCTATATGACCCTGCAAAATTATGATAAAGCCTTAGGATATTTTGTTAAATCTTTAAAAATTATGGAAGAGGTTGGAAATAAGAATAATATTGCTTATTGTTTAAATAATATTGGAATCATATACTGGTATTTAGAGGATTATGATAAATCCCTGGAATACTATCTGAGATCATACACAATAAATAAAGAGATCGATAATAAATACGGAATTGCCGGAAGTTTAAAGAACATTGGAGGTATTTATTTAAAACTCGAAGAGTATGATAACTCAATAATTTATCTTGAAGAGAGTTTAAAATTAGCTAAAGAAATTGAAGCAAAAGATTTGATTCAAAATATCTATGCATCATTTTCCGAGTTATATTCCGTTAAAGAAGATCATGAAAAAGCACTGGAATACTTTACACTCTATACCGCAGTTAAAGATAGCATCTTTACCGGGGAGAGCAGCGAAAGAATAGAAGAGATGCAAACAAAATATGAAACAGAAAAAAAAGAACAAGAAAATGAGATACTGAAGAAAGATAATGAAATCCAGAGACTGGAAATTAACAAACAGCAGCATTTCCGAAATTTATTGATCGTTATTTCTGTTTTTATTCTTTTCCTGGCTTTAATAATTTATGCGCGTTATCGTTCCAAACAAAAAGTAAACATTATGCTCAACCAGAAAAATATCCAGATCGAACAAACAAACAAAGAATTAAGAGAAAAGAACAAAGAACTGGAAATTCACAGGGAACATATTAAGTTGATCAACCAAATTCTGCGGCATGACATCAGGAATAATTTAACTGTGATCAACAGCGCTGTAAGATTATTCCTGAAAGACGGCACCAAGAACCTGATCCATGGAATTCAAGCCAATGTATCTAAAAGTTTATCTCTTATTAACAGTATGCAGGAAATTGAAAAATTCATGGATAGTAATAAGAAAGTGAAATTGATCGACTTACGAAAAGTTATTAACCGGGTAGCTGAAAGTCACTTCGATTTTGATATAGATATCACTGTAACCGGTAAGGCAGTAGTACTGGCAGATGAAGCTTTATCCTCCGTTTTTGATAACCTCATTAATAATGCGATTGCCCATGGTAAGGCAGATAAAATTAATATAGAAATAAAAAAAGAAGACAAAGGGTGTGAAGTTAGAGTTTCAGATAACGGGTTTGGTATTCCGGATGAAATTAAGGACAAACTCTTTGAAGAAGGTTTTACCTTTGGTGATGAAGGCCATTCCGGGCTGGGTTTGTATATCGTTAATAAAACCATGGATAGTTATGGCGGCAGTGTTTTTATTGAAAACAACCATCCCAAAGGAACAATTTTTATTTTAACGTTCAAGAAAGTTGGGTAG
>DAOUUD010000072.1 GCA_030668345.1 Candidatus Cloacimonadota bacterium
GCTTCATCAAGAAATTCCCCTTTTGGATATTCACCGATATATTCTTTATATTTTTCAGAAGCCTTCTGCTCATTTCCCATCAGGAAATTAGCTTCCGATGCAAGATACGATATCTGTTCCTGAAAGTTTTTATAAATCTCATGCGATTGCGGATCTGCAGATTGATGTGCCCTGCTTCGGGCAATATCGAAGTTATCCAAAGTTCCTGCGAACTCACCAAGTAGGAAATAATTGTAACCTATCTGGTAATAAGCAGATGGAGTAAATAAATGTGATGGATTATCTTTTACAAATTCCTTCAGCATACTAATCGATTTTTGTTTATCGGGCTCCATTTTTGCCAGGTAAAAAAAGCTGTTTGAACTGATCTCTTTATCGACCGATCTTACCAGTTCTGCAAGGATCTTGCCAGCTTCTTCACTGATATCGGTTTCGTACAAACATAGTGCCTTGAAATAACTGGCTTTCTCAGAGGTTAAAGGTTCCAGTCTTTTCAGTGCTTTCTTATACTCTCCCTTATAGTAATAAGCTCTCCCCAATAACAGGGAATATTCCTGGTAATATTCTGATGTAACAGGGATCGAATCAAACCCGATATTTAAAATTTTATCATAATTCTTTTTACGAAGATTAAAATTTTGATAAATAAGCAATGCCCTGTTTCTCTGCTCATTCCTTTCCACTAATAAAGTCTGCATAACTTCATCAGCTTTTGGGGTTTGATCTTGTGCTATAAATACTTCCAGTCGGGCAATTTTTATAGAGATATCATCATTTATAGCTGCAGCTTTATCCAGAAATCGCAAAGCTTCATCGAGTTTTTCTCTTTTAAGGTTAATTCTTCCCAGAAAATAATCTGCTTTCCATCGTAAGAGATGCCTTGGAAAGATATTAACAAAATCCTGGAGATATTTTTCACTTTCTGAAAGATCATTTTCAAAAAAATTACATTGTCCCAATCCCATCAATACTTCCGCCCGGATAGCTGGATTTGGATCGGAACTGTATAATTCGTCAAAGAGTTTCAAAGCTTGATCATAGTTCTTCTCTACCAGAAGAACATTTGCCAAGAGGAATTTTGCATCTGCCAGCAAATTGCTTTCCGGATTGTTAGAAATAAAATTCCGGAGTTCTATTTCCGCTAGTTTGTAATTGCCGTCGGTATATA
Source organism: Candidatus Cloacimonadota bacterium (assembly GCA_030668345.1). Taxonomy (GTDB): domain Bacteria; phylum Cloacimonadota; class Cloacimonadia; order Cloacimonadales; family TCS61; genus JACNIV01. Next base: position 1,169 of record DAOUUD010000072.1, read on the forward strand.
ATCCCACAGCAAATTTCATATCGTCAACGGGGGTAGCAATTAGCATAACAGTTAATATTAACAGCAGCATACACAATAAAGATCTTCTCATCTAAACCTCGTTGTTAACATTTTTTTTCAAAATTGAAGAGATCGAGTTTTTCAGTTCGAATACATCTACAGGATCAATGCTTTTCACACCTTTGATCACTTCATTAATATCAAGACAGATCATTTTTACATCAAGTTGAGAGAATATTTTTGCCCAATCCGTGTTATCTGTGATGAACAGATCGCACTCTCTGGCAAGAATGAACAGGTCGAAGAGATTTTCATATTCGATATCTTCTATGTTAATGAAGTTCTTTTTGTGAATTGTTCTACCTGTAAGATAGATATTAGCGGAAAAATTCTGTTTAAGTGTAATCACTACGCCTTCATTTACTTTTTGCGTATTTGATTTATTTATATCCAGAATATAATTCGGGAACCTGTTCTGAATAAAGCGGTGTGTGGCAATGTTTTCTTCTGCTATGGTAAGCTCCATTTCTAAAAGGCTTTTTTGGACAGGAAAATTGAAGAATCTGGCGAAATTTGTAAAGAGTGAAACAGGTGAATCAGTGATTGGCAATAACTGCAGATTAGAGGGATTTTCAATATCAATAATTGCGGAATTCTGTGATAGTTTCAGATTTCGAGTTACTTGCTTGTTGTGGCTAAAATTAAAGATCACGGAATTATTAAATGGCTTTAAATCTGTCTTCTGGTTAATAATCGTCAAATTTTCCGGCAGGTTTAATCTTTTGAAGAATAAAAAAGAGAACTCCGGTAATATGCAAATAATATCCCGGAATAATTTCTTCCAACCCACCAGGTAGGAAAAAATTTCGAATGTATGTTCCGAATTTGCAGAAAAGTATATGATTATACTTTCTCTTTCTGTCATCAACCTTGTGAAATTCTGTTGTTTCTGAGGATTATTTTTCTTTTTTAATGATGCGAATAATTCTTTCATTAATTTTTTTTCCTATAGTTTTAATAAGGTATGGCTACAAACAGTGTTGTACCTTCGTTTTCCTTGCTGTTTATCCAGATCTTGCCCTGATGAAGTTCAGTTATTAATTTGGCTGTGGAAAGTCCCAATCCCAGACCACTGGATTTGAATTCCGTTGAACCGGATTTATGAGTGATAATATCTCCCAGTTCGTAGAATTTCTGAAAAATTTTCTGGAGCTGGTTTTCAGGAATTCCAATGCCGTTATCTTGTATATATACCACAATGCTTTCTTTACCGTTTATTTCTTCCTGTTGGAAGGTTGAGTGCCTTGCCCCAATGATGATCGTACCAAAATCTTTTGTGAATCTGATGGCATTCAACACCAGGGAATAAAGCAGGAGATAGAATGCATCCCAGTTCAAATTCGGTTGTTTAAGCTTTCTTTCCACTTCCAGTTTGAAGATCATATGTCTATCTGCAGAGATTTTCTCAGCTTCTTCCTTCAGGGCGGATAGTAATAACTTCAGGTTAATAGGTTCTTTATCCAGTTTTTTTAGCATCTGGTATTTATTAAAATTCAAGATATCGGTAATTGCAAGATGAAGTTTATTAACACTTTGGCCTATCTTGCCAAAAGTTTCTTTGTCGCTCCTGGAAAGTTTTGATTTTCTTATCCTGTTTACATTGCCCTCTAAAGAGACCAGCGGTGTTTTAAGTTCATGTGATACAATATTAATAAAATCCTTCTTCAGATTATCCAGGGAACTGATCTCGCGATTTTTTTCCACAAGAGATTCATACTGTTGTGCATTTTTAATAGCAATATCGATCTGTGTGAGCAGAAGTTTCATGAACTCGGGATTGATCATTATTAAATTATCTGCATTATTATAATTATCAATATAAAGATATCCATAAATGGAATTATCTGACATCAAGGGAGCACAATACACAGATAAACCAGCTACATTCAAATCAAAGGATCCATCCTCTGTGTTATCTTCAAGTGTATTGCACAAATAAAGCGGTTGTCGGGTTCTCTGAACTTCACTCAAGATAGATTTACTGATATAAGCATAGCTTTTAAGGAGATGTTTGGAATCGTCCAACGCTACTTTGTAAACATAGTTTTCGTATTTGTCTTTCTTAATAAGAAATCCTCTGCTTCCACCTGTAAAATCAAGTGTGAAAGTAACAATTTCCTGTTCCAATTTATCAAGGTTGAGAATAGTAAAAAATTTGCGAGTGATATCGATAAGTTTGGTCATTAAAATCATATCTTCGTTCAGGGTAGCAAATTCATTTATCCGCATTAGAATAGAAGTAAGGTGAAGTTTAAGTATCTGGGCAATTTCCTTCTCGGAATCCTGGAAAGATAATTCTCCATTATCGGCAATTATCAAACAGCCAACAGCTGAAGTCTTGATCCTGAGGGGTACGAACAGAAGATGGTTGTTATCGATCTTCCTTGAAAAAACCGTGTTTTCATCCAGACATAACCTGATATTATCCACGATCTTAGTAGAATAAAGCTGTTCAAGATCAATGTTGAATTTAAGGAATGGAGTGCTTTTATTCTCGATTTCTTCAAGTAGAACAATCGCAAAAAAATGGGGAGATAGCAGTCTATTGATCGTTTTATCTATAAAGAATTTTATGCGGTCGATCTCCCGCAATTTAAGAAGATCATAAAGTTCATCCTGCCATTTATGAGAATCCCGGGTAAAACGGGGTTCTATTTTTACTGTCTTAAGACCAATGTAATTGTTGAGGAAGTATCTTCTTTTTCTCAGGAAAAGTTCTTTGTCATGCTCGGGTAAACCTGCGGTGGATTTTAATAACATTTCCTTATATCTTTTAAAGAACAACTGGGCTTTCGTTTTTACGTTCAAGCTGGCATAGATCTGGATTATTAATTCATATACCTCTATCTCCAGCAGGAAAAGATGATTTCCCTGAACATATTTTATCATATTAAAGAGTTTTCTTAAAAGAATTCTTAAATTTACATTTTCATCCAGCAGACGGATTTTAATTTTTCTTAAATCCAGCAGAGTTTCCCAATACCTGAAATTATGTTTTCCACACAGGATCTCAGCTTTTTTACAGGTTTCATAAGCTTTATCGATATCACCGATCCCCAGATAATATTCTATAAACCTGATATAAGTAATAACCTGTGCATAATCGCTTTTATTCTGCTTAGAGTATTGAAAGGCTTTTTCAATGTTTTCCAGTGCCAGCGGATACATGTTTTTAGCCAGCATAATAAAACCTGTCATCTGGTAAAAGAATTCATGCTCTTTATGCTCGAACAAGATGCTTTCAAAACGTTTAAGCAATCGTTCAATTTTTTCATAATCGCCGATTTCATACAAATAATAGAAATAAGTTTTAGTAAGAGGAGTAACTTTGTAAATATTATCATTTATCAGGTTCGGCACTTGTTCTTTGATGAATTCCAGATAGTAATTAAAATTATTAACTTTGCTTTTGGCAATCGCCAGATTATTTATGATAGAATCATAGAACGGGTTTGTTTCCAGATTTGTGGTCAATTCCAAAGCATCAGAAAGATATTTTTCTGCGATATTAAAAAATCCCAGCTTAATATAGGCTATTCCCTGATTAAGTTTACCAAGCACTTTCACTCTCTTGCAGCCGATCTGGGAACAGATGCTATTTGCTTTCCTGAAAAAATCGAAAGCCTGGTTTGTATCTCCCTTGGTTAAAGCTACATCTCCAATATTATTATATACCGTTGCCAATTTCCGTTTGTAATCAATTTTTTCCCAAACTTTTCTGGCAATGTCATAATTCTTATATGCCTCATCCAACATCCTTTTCATGTTATAAAGAAAGGCTAAATAATTGTGTAGTGTACCAAATTTAATGAGATAATTTGGATCATTTTTCGTTTTAATTGTGGGCAAGAATTCTTCTATTAGATTAATCCCTTCATCCAATCTACCTGTAGAACCAAGATGTATACCCTTATAAGCAATAAAAAGAATTGTATCTTCATCAGTTAATTTTAATCCTGCCAATTTATCGATACTTTTTTTCATCTCTGTGAGTTTATTTCGGAAAAGAGATGTTCTGCATAATTGAAGTAAAATATAAATTTTTTGTTGTCTGGTATGAGATAATTTATAAGCTGTTTCAAACCGCTTATTGGCAAGTTGATATTTTTCCATTACAAAGTAGAATGTACCAATAATGATATGTTTTTCAGGAATATTTGGCATTTTAAGAACATACTGTCGCAAATCATTTGGAATTCTATTATTCGTAGCCCATTCTGATTTTTGTAAAAACAACTGCAGGTCACTGCGAAGTTCACTTTCTTTTATTTTTGCTTTCTTAGATAAATCCAGAACAACGATTTTGCATACTTCATCGAATGCTTCTTCCTGCTGACCCTTCTCTGCGAACAGAGCTACCTGAAGCAGACGGTATTTTCTTACGGCACTAAAATTTTTTGCGAATTCAGCATGTTCTATAATACCCTGCAGGACCGGGATCTGGGTAATTCTTTTATTTTGAAAATATTGAAGGATTTTTTTGGAAATGTTGTTCTTAATAATATCTGATGTTTCACTATTAAATTTATCTTTTGATTCTTTAAAGGTCACATAATAGTATTCATTTCGTTTAACCAGCAATTCTGTATTGAAGCCATCTTTCAAAAGAAAGAAGAGTTCTTTTTCATCAATATTAAGAATAAATTTTACAAGGTCATTGGATAACGGTGTGTATATAAAAGCCAGTTTCTGAAAATATTTGTAATTTTTTTTGGATAAGAAATCCAATCTCTGGATGATGGATTTTTGAACTCCCCCGGGTAGAACGTAATTATTAAGATCACAGTCAAAATTGAATTTATTGGAGTCCCAGATCATCTTCTTATTTGTTAAGTCTATCAGAATCTGTTCGATAAACAGGGGATTTCCATTTGAGCGCTTCCAGATAGTTTCAATAAATTCGTCGGGAGGAGTTTCCATCAGCAATCGGGAAATATACCTTTTTGATTGTTCAAAGCTTAGAGCCTCGATATTGATCTGAACAGAATGCATCAAGCCTTCAAGTTTACGTGGATTGATCAAGCTTAATATGATCAATATAGGTTTGCTGGTTATTTCGCCCGAGATATAATTAAGAAAATCGAAAACTTCCTTGTCCAGGTATTCTGCCCATCTAATTATGTAGATCAGGGGCTTTACTTCTGAAAGGTGAAAGATAAAATTTGATGCCGATTGAAAATCGAGATCGAGCTCTTTCTCATCCTGGGTCACTTCCATTGCACTCTCTTCAGATTCGAAGAGGTATTCCTGCAATTTCCTGGATATACTCGTAAGATCGGAAGCTAATTGTTTATTGCTTTTAGCAGCATGAGAAAACTCTTTGATAAGAGCGTAGAAAGGATCTTTATGTTTGGGACCACATGTGTAATCGAAAATGTAGTATTTATCGGTAAGAAGGTGATAACGGAAAAGAGTTAGTACATTCCCTTTGCCCAGTCCATTACCTGCAGTTAACGAAATTATTTTCCCGTTCCCACGTGATATTATGGGAACATAATCTAACAATTGATGAGCATAATCTTCCCGTACAAGATAGTCGCTGAACTTTATGTTATTTACAGCCGACCACCTTTGAGAGAATAAGTATTTTTTTGGTTGGATCTGATTAATATAGGAGATAATGTCAGCTGCACTGTTAAATCTGTCTTCAGGATTTCTTTCAAGAAGTTTTAAGATGAGTTTTTCCAATTTATCGGAAATTTCCGGGTTCAATTCACGAGGAAATTTAGGGAAAAGATTGAATCTATCACCCGCCATAAGCGCAGATATCTGTTCTACTGTAAATGGTAGCGAACCAGTAGTTATCTTGTATAGAATGGTTCCCAATGAATAAAAATCACTTTGAAGAACAGCTTTGTTGCCAAGATAAATTTCGGGTGCAATAAAAGGAAGCACATTGCCAATACGCTGATTTGTTCTTTCTATATCTACTTTTGTGAATCCATAGTCCATCAGTTTCAGAACCGGTTTATTATCTTTTATTTTGTAAACAACATTATTCGGTTTAAGGTCACGATGTATAATATTCTGGCTGTGAAGAGCATTTAGCGCATAACATATTTGAACTATAATATCATACAACAATTCCTGGGTAGATCTCTTGAATTTGAAACCAGCAAGCGTTTTGCCTTCAAAACATTCACTCAGGTAGTAAATATGTTTTCCAAAATTACCGAAATCGGTTACATGGATCAAATTGAGATGATGTAATCTGGTAATATGATGCATATTCTCAGCTGAGAATTTTTCATACAGGCTGTCCGAATCAAGCATGTGAAACAACTTAAGGGTAAAGGTTTTATTGGTTCTGAGGTCTTTCACTTTATATACAGTAGCCCATATACCTGCCCCAAGTTCTTTCAGCACTTTATAGCGGGAGTCAATTATCATTTTGCTCTCCTTTATCTGGCAACCGATTAAAATAAGTCCAAATTCATTGTCAAGAAAGTGATACAATCAGTTTAATAATAAATAAAAAAAGCGATGCAGAATTTCGCACCGCCTTCACGTAATCACTGTCTTACTTCATTTTCTGAATGATCTTTTGTACGATTTTCTGGAACTCCTTTGCCGGTATTGAATCCTGAAATGACTCTAAATAAGAATTACCGGAATCTCCAGTTTTAACTATATCCACATCTATTGGTATGTTGCCCAGAATATCAAGATTGAAATCTCTGGCTGCTTTTTCTATGCCCAGTCCAGCAAAAATATTGGTCTCTTTCCCACAATGAGGACACACAAAAGTGCTCATATTTTCGATGATACCAAGTACAGGAACATTCATTTTTTGTGAAAATTTAATTGTCTTCCTGGCATCGAGAAGAGCAACATCCTGTGGAGTGGATACAATAAGAGAGCCATCCACGTTTTTCAGTGTCTGCACCACACTCAAGGGTTCATCACCTGTTCCGGGAGGTGAATCCACTATCAGGTAGTCAAGCTCAGGCCACTGTATATCCTGCAGGAATTGTTTTATCGCTCCGATCTTCAGGGGACCTCTCCAGATGATCGGTTCGTCGGGATTTCCTACTAAA
>DAOUUD010000182.1 GCA_030668345.1 Candidatus Cloacimonadota bacterium
GAGTAACTTCATTTTTTATATGCTTAAGTGAATCGAGAGCTTGATGGAATTGAATAAATACGGTATCATGAAAATCATCAGCAGATACAGCTACAGCGATAATCAAAAAACAAACAATAATCCATTTCTTCATTTAAACCTCAAAGTCCTCTATTCCAACCAATTCAGAAAAATTATTAAAACAGACTTTCTGTCAATTTTTTTATTGTACATGTATATAAGAAACGTAAAATAGTAAAAAAAAATGTTAGAACCGTTCAATAAAGCGAAGTTATAATTTTTTACATTGTATAAAGAGATACAATCTCTTCTTCAATGATTTTCGGAACTAATCCGGAAATGCTCTTATTGTCCTTAATTTTTTGTCTTATTTCAGTAGAAGAAACATCCTGCGGTTTCATGTCGATAAACAAAAAGTATTCCAGGTAATCCAGATCCTGCCATTTTTCCCGGTTGGTATCGGGTCGCTTTGCTACAACGAACTGCACGTTTTGCAGCAGCCATTCCCAGTTATGCCATTGAGGTAATTCGGTAATGATGTCATCTCCGGTGAGAAAATAAAGTTCATCTTCCGGGTAGAGTTTGTGCAAGCGCTTGATAAGTTCAGCGGAATAACTAAGATCGGTGTCTTCCATATCTAATTTTGAGGCTTCAAAAGCAGGATAAGATAAAATGGCTTTTTGTACAAGCTGAAAGCGTTTCTCAGCAGGGAGAAAAGCATTGTCTTTTTTTAAGGGGTGATTTCCTGTGGGCAGGAAGAGTACTTTGTCCAATTCCAGGGCTTGAGTTGCAGTTTGCGCCAAGGCCAGATGCCCGGTATGAATCGGATTAAAAGATCCACCTAAAAACCCGATTTTCATTTATTTAAGTTTTTGCAGAAGCTGATTGATCTTTTCTGCTTCTTTTGAGCCGGGATACCTCTCGGTAAGCCTACCAGCCGTGGAAACTGCATTTTCTTTATCTTTGCGTGTGATATATATCCTGGCAGAATAATAGAGCGACATTTTGTCCAACTCATCTACATTGCCCAGTTCAACAATCTCATCAAAATACATCAGGGCTGCGCTGTAATCGAACATTTTGTAATAAGCGTAACCGTTGTAATATCTCTTTTCCAGTAATTTATAGCGACATTTCTGGATATAATTAATGGCATCTTTTTTCATTTCATCGAAAGGAAATTTCTCGATAAAAGTTTCAAAAGCAGTGATCGCTTTTTCTGTTTCCTCCTGGGTGTAATGAGCAGGAAGCGATTCATTATAACGACATACACCGATCTGGAAATACGCCATGTTTATATCTTTGTAATCGTGAAATAAACGAATAAGTTCTTCATATTCGAACCTTGCTTCCAGGAATTTATTCTGGGAAAAATAACAATCACCCAATTTCATTTGTGCTTCGGCAGTATGCTTTGAATTCCTTTCAAAAACTACATCAGTGAAGTAGGGAATTGCTTTATGGTATTTTCCAAGCTCCATGTATTCGTTTCCTATTTCCATTTTGCGTTCTATCGGCATCTGCCGGGTAAGTTTGTTTTCACTGCATCCAAATAGCGTTAGAGTTACAATAATTGCTATCAATATCTTCTTCACAATAACCTCTTTTTTATGCTTTTTCAAAGAAAGCTTTGTAGGCTTTGTAGCAGGAATAAATATCAGCTTTGCTGGTAAGTTCATAAAGTGAATGCATTCCCAGAACACCGGGTCCGCAATCAATAACTTCTGCTCCGTATTCAGCCATGAATTTGGCAATAGTTCCACCGCCGCCTTCATCCACTTTGCCCAGTGCACCTATTTGCCAGTTCACCTTTTCCTTATTGAAGATACCTGTAATTTTGGCATTGAATTCGGCATTAGCATCGTTGGAACCGCTTTTCCCACCACGACCGGTGAATTTGGTTACACTTACACCAAAACCAATATGAACGGCATTATCCTTTTCATGAACTCCGGGAAAATTGGGGTTGATACCGGCATTTACGTCGGCAGAGAGCACCTGGCTTTTAAGCAGGGTTTTTCTAAGTGTTGCACTGTCGTAGGATTCGCCATTATGTTTTAACAAATCAGCAATAAAATCAATGATAAATATCGACCTGGCACCAGTGTTTCCCTCACTGCCGATCTCTTCTTTATCTGCCAGATAAACCACTGCAGCTTTATTGGGCTTAGCAGCAAAGATAGCTTCGGCAGAAGTATAAGCACAGATCCTGTCGTCCTGCCCATAACCCAGAACCAGGCTTCTATCAATACCGGCATCCCGGGCTTTTCCGGCAGGAACAAGCTCCAGTTCGGCGCTCAGGAAATTCTCTTCGATGATATTATATTTTTCATTAAGAAGAATAAGTGCATTCAACTTAACAGCTTCTTTTGCATCTTTATCTTCTAAATAAGGAATGGAATTGAAGATCAGGTTCATTTTTCCAGCACTGACTGCTTCTCCGAGCTTCTTGGAATATTGCTCTTTCCTTGCCAAATGCGGCAGCAGGTCGGGCATTACAAATACTGGATCTTTCTCGTCTTCACCAATAGAAACTTTTACAATTTCCCCATTTTCTTTTACAAAGACTCCGTGAAGTGCCAATGGAGTAGACATCCACGGATATTTTTTAACGCCGCCGTAATAATGAGTTCGCATCATGCCCAGTTTGGTGTCTCCATCTTCAAAAAGAGGATTTTGTTTCAGGTCTACCCTGGGTGCATCGATATGAGAAACAATGATGTTCACTCCTTCGCTCACAGTTTTTTTACCAAGAACAGCAATGGCTGCATTTTTCTTACGTGCCAAGCGGTAAACTTTAGCAGATTTACCGGCTTTATCAATTTCTGCGAACCCTTTATTTTCCAAGATATCCGCATAAAATTCGATGGCTTCTCGTTCTGTTTTACACTTGTCCAGAAAAGCTTTGTAGCCTTCGGAAAATTTAAAAGAAAGTTTCTTTTCATTTACAGAAGCTTCCCTCCAGAAGTTTTTTCTTTGATAACATAATTTTTTACTCAACTCTTCAGCTTTCTTCATTCCCTTCTCCTCATTCTATTCCCAATATTTCAAATTTACGTATTCCAATGGGAGCTTTTACCAGGAAGCGGTCTCCCACTTTCTTACCGATCATGGGCTTACCTATGGGGGATGCAATTGATTTTCTTTCATATTCGTTTTCTGTTTCAAATATCTCGTCCACACCCACCAGATGTATTTTCAATATCTTCTCATTGTAAAGTTCTTTTATTGTTACCCTGGCACCAAATCGCACAGCATCCTTGGGTATTTTACTGGAATCGATAACCTGCAGTTTTTCCACCCGGCGCTTGATTTGATTATATTCATTTTCCAGGTTCCGCTGTCTTTCCCGTGCGGCTTTATATTCTGCATTCTCGCTCAGGTCACCCATTTCACGGGCGGTAACAACTTGTTTAATTATATTGGGGCGTTCCTTAATAAGTTCGTTCATGCGTTTATGAAGACGCTGTATGCCTTCTCTGGTGATATAATTTGCCATTAATTCTTGCCTTTCTTTTTGAGAATTTTCTGCCCATGGATACCAATTTTTTTCAGCTTAATATTGCCGCTTATTGCCCAGTTATCCACAATCTCTTTTAGCAGTTTATTGTAACCACAGATCGCTCCGCAAAGAATTTCAGCAAAAGTTGGGTTGCGGGTTGTTTTATAATTTTCATATATCGAATAATAAAATTTGGGCTTAACCTTGTAGATCGCTTTCAGGAAGTTCGCATTCA
>DAOUUD010000123.1 GCA_030668345.1 Candidatus Cloacimonadota bacterium
CGATCAAGGTTTCGATGAGAACTGCAGTTTGGATGGTCATGTGCAGGCTGCCCGTAATACGTGCTCCTTTCAGCGGTTTGGAATCTCCATACCTGCTTCGCAGAGCCATAAGTCCCGGCATTTCTTTTTCTGCCAGAACGATTTCTTTCCTGCCAAAATCTGCCAGGTTTAGATCCTTAACTTTATAATCGTTCATCATAACTCCATTATTAACCTTGAAAAAGTTTAAAAGAAATTTTCTTCCTACTCTACTTTTTCAATGGTTTCGCATCTCAACCGTTGAAAAGGTTCACTTGAAAGATTTCCTCTGTCTGCAAACCGTTTTCAAGGTTTTCAATAAATTAATATCTTCTTCGACTATCCCTGTCTCTGTTTCCACCACTGCGGGAATCACTGCTGCGATTCCTGTCTCTGTTGTATCCTCTTGTATTATCTTGAGGTCTATCTTCCCTTTTAACATATTCTGCTATCTTTTTCGGTTCAGGATTGCCTTCTACACCTTTCATGGAGAGTTTGTACTTTCCTCTATCGAGCCCGATATATTTAACTTTTACTTTGTCTCCCAGCTTCAGCATATCTTCCACTGCACCGATGCGAGCTGAGTGAAGTTGTGAAATATGAACCAGACCTTCTTTGGTTTCGCTCATGAATTTTACAAAAGCGCCGTAAGTTTCAATTCTGCTGACCAAACCTTCATAAATTCCGTTCATCTCAGGTTCAGCCACGATATCATTCACAATTTTTAAAGCTTTATCGATGGAATCTTTGTTGGAAGATGAGATACTAACAGTTCCATCATCATCAATGTTCACTTCAGCACCACTTACTTCAATAATGTGCTTGATCATTTTACCTCCGGAACCGATTACAGCACCGATCTTATCGGGATCGATCTTGATAGACTCGATGCGGGGAGCTGTTTCTGCCAGTTCTTTGCGAGGTTCGGCAATAGTTTCGTGCATGATATCAAGAATATGGAATCGGGCGGTTTTGGCTTTTTCCAGAGCAATTCCCATGATCTCTTTGGTGATGCCTTCTATTTTGATGTCCATCTGCATAGCAGTGATGCCGTCTTTAGTTCCTGTTACTTTGAAATCCATATCGCCCAGGTGATCTTCCAGTCCCATAATATCGGTAAGAACGACGAACTTATCACCTTCCATGATGAGGCCGTTAGCAATTCCGGCAACCGCTTTCTTGATGGGAACACCAGCTGCCATCAAAGCGAGAGTAGCACTGCAAACAGTTGCCATCGAGGAAGAACCGTTTGATTCCAGAATTTCGGAAACAAGGCGCAAGGTATATGGAAATTCATCTTTAGACGGGATCATCGGCAAAATAGCGCGTTCGGCTAAAGCTCCGTGACCGAGTTCACGACGACCGGGTCCACGCATGAAACTGGCTTCTCCCACGCTGTATGGCGGGAAATTATAATGCAGGAAATAATTCTTTTTAAATTCATCTGCCAGCCCGTCGATGATCTGTTCATCGCGTCCTGTTCCCAAAGTTACCGTTCCCAGAGCTTGAGTTTCTCCGCGGGTGAACAAGGCAGAGCCGTGTACGATAGGCACAATGTCGATTTCGCAGGTTATGTCGCGGATGTCATCCATTCCTCTGCCATCTATACGATGATTATTGAATAGAATAGCATGTCGGACAGATTTAGTGAAAACTTCATCGAAAGCATTTTTGTAAATTCTCTCCACTTCCTCAAAATCTTCCCCATCTTCTGCAGCATATTTTTCCAGCATTTCGTTCTTCAGTTTATCAACTGCTTCATAGCGTTCCAGTTTGCCGTGTACGTTAGCTGCTTTCTCTATAGCTTTTCCGAAATCTGTTTCGATTTTCTTGATTATTTCTTCCGGAGTTACCATAAGAACAACTTCCATCTTTTCCTTACCGGCTTCTTTCACAAATTTTTCCTGGAAAGCAACCAGTTTTTTTATCACTTCATGACCGGTGTAGATGGAATCCATCATCATTTCTTCACTAACTTCCCTGGCTCCGGCTTCGATCATCACAACTGCAGATTTGGTTCCCGCCACATCCAGGTCGAGTGCGGATTCTGTAAATTGCTGAACTGTGGGATTGACTACAACTTCATCATTCACAACACCCACTTTCACACCGGCACAAGGTCCGTTAAAGGGAATATCGGAAATAGAAAGAGCAGCAGAAGCTCCCAGAATTCCCAGCATACCGGGATCGTTTTCTCCATCGTAGGAAAGAACGGTTATAACAACGTGAACTGCATTCCTGAAACCATTCGGGAAAAGCGGTCGAATTGGTCTGTCGATGAGACGAGCATTCAAAGTTGCTGTGGTGGAAGGCCTGGCTTCTCGTTTGAAAAAGCCACCCGGAATTTTTCCGGAAGCATACATTTTTTCGATAAAATCTACTGTAAGCGGAAAGAAATCAGTTCCTTCCTTTGCTTCTTTTTCTGCCGTTGCAGTTGCTAAAATGCTGGTTTTACCATAAGTGATAAAAACAGCGCCGTTGGCTTGTTTAGCCATTCTGCCGGTTTCCATTGTCAGTGTTCTGCCGGCGATTTCAATTGACTTCTTCTTAATGTCAAAATTGTGCATTTTTTCTCCTTTTGTTTGTTTGACGGAGACCAAAAGCAATAGGCTAAAACCAGAATTTTTCTGAGCTTAGCTTATTGCTCCCAATTCTCCGCATTATTTTTTTTTTAGACACAAAAGGGGACGAGTCCCCTTTTGCTAAACTTCAGAATTTATTATTTTCGAATTCCAAGCGTTTTAATGACCTTACGATAGCGCTCAATATCTTTGTCCTGCATATAATCCAGCAGTCTGCGACGCTGCCCGATAAGCTTCAGAAGACCTCTGCGGGTATGAAAGTCTTTCTTATGTACTTTCAGATGTTCGGTGATATCTTTGATCCTCTGAGTAATAAGTGCCACCTGAACTTCGGGCGATCCGGTGTCAGAATCATGGAGTTTAAACTCTGCCATGATAGCCTTTTTGGCTTCTTGTGTTAATGCCATGCATTACCTCCTTATATTATTACTAATTAAAGCGGAACAAATGAAAAATCCACCGTTTCTTTGTAAAGAGTTTTTTATAGATATAGATTTTATAACGAGTTTAAGTACTTTCAGTTAGACAAATTCTTATTGACACATTATTAGATGGCAAAATTTATTCATGCTTTGTAAGTTGGAAAAGAAAATATGAAAAATATAAAAAGAATTTATAAAATAATGCTCCGGTATTGGAGTTATCTGCTTGCCGGACTCTTTTTTATGCTGGGTTATGCCGTATTCAGCGGCGTTAGCATTGTGATGGCGATCCCTCTTCTGGATCATGTATTCAAACCGGAAAAAGTAACGATAATATACAGTAACTTCCCCTCGTTCTGGATAGCTATTCAAAAGATCATCGCACACTTTATTTCCCAACATGGGAGTCTATTTGCGCTGTCTCAGAAACAGAATTATGAACCATTCCTGGAAGAATTGAAGACAGTGTTCCTTCATACAGATCCCATTTTTTTACTGTGGTTGATAAGTGTAACGCTTATCCTGCTGGTTTTATTGAAGAACATATTCTTTTATTGCAATAAAATTATGTTTACTAATCTACGTGGAAAAACGATCAGAACTATCCGCAATCAGATGTTTAAGAAATACCTGTATCAATCACTCGCTTTCTTTAATATAAACAAAGTTGGAGATTCACTTGTTCGCATGGTTTCCGACGTGAAGATAGTCAGTGATTTTTTCATCAGGGCCATTTTCGATGCACTTCAAAATATCATACTCATCCTGGTTTTTGCCAGAGTTGCTCTTTTTTTGAATGCGAAGTTATTTCTTATCAGTTTGATATTGCTTCCTGTTTTCAGTATAATAATAAATTTTATTGGAAATAAGATTAAGAAATATTCAAAAAGAATACAGATTCAATCATCCAACCTTTTTTCCAATGTAGAAGAAATATTGAACAGCATGAGGATAGTAAAAGCATTCTCACGAGAAGATCATGAACTTGGAAAATTCAAAGATATAAACCAGAAGCATTTCAAATTCTGGCGAAAATCCCGGGTTTACCATTTGTTCAATGTCCCTCTTTCCGAACTGCATGGCACCATCACTGGTGTTGTTATTCTTCTTATCGGAGGAAACCAGGTTCTTTCAGGTTCCGGTAATTTTACTCTGGGAAGTTTTATTGCTTTCCTGCTGGCAATTTTTTCTATGCTTCATCCTATGAAAATAATAACCAAAGCTTATGCAGAAATCCGAAAAGCATTGGTTTCACTGGATAGGATTTCCGTTATTTTGGATAGAAAATCCGAAATAGAAGAAGCACAAGATGCCGTGGAGAAAGATACTTTTGAAAGTAAAATTGAATTTAAGAACGTTTCCTTCTCGTATGACAGGTCACCGGAAGTATTGAAAAATATTGCTCTGATTATCAACAAAGGTGAAAGAGTAGCCATCGTTGGAGGAAGCGGTACAGGGAAAACCACTCTGGTTAATCTCCTGGAAAGAATGTATGATACTGAAAGTGGTGAAATATTTATCGATGGGGTCGAAATAAGAAAGATCAAACTGAAAGATCTGCGAACGTTATTCGGTACTGTAACTCAGGAATCCATTCTTTTTGGTGATACGATCGCAAACAATATCAGTTATGGAACTCTGGAAGATGTCTCTGAAAAAGAAATAATCAATGCTGCAGAAGTAGCTTATGCAGATGAATTTATTGATAAACTCCCCCATAAATATAATGAACTGCTCCATACTAAAGGCTCCAATCTTTCCGGTGGACAGAAGCAACGACTCTGTATTGCCCGGGCAATTGTGGGAGATCCGCCTATCCTTATTTTTGACGAAGCGACGAGTGCTCTGGATACGGAAGCTGAACAGAAGGTTCAGAAAGCAATTGAACAGGCAACTAAAAACAGGACTGTGATAGTAATTGCTCACAGACTTTCTACCATTCTTTCTTCCGATAAGATCGTAGTTCTGGACAAAAGTAAAATAGTCGGGATCGGAAAACATAAAGAGCTTTTAAAAACATGTGAAAGATATCAGACTCTGTATGATCTGCAATTTGCTGATAACGCTTAGTACATGAAATTTCTCTTTTATATATCCAAAAAATATTCGATTCCCATAATACAACCTCTGGTTGAATCTTTAAAAAGAACAGAACATGAATTTGCCTTCTTTGTTTCTGGAAAAGTAAGAAAAAACATCCCAGATGAATGGAAAGATTTTTTGATAATGAATGAAGTAGAGAAAGCAATTAATTATCACCCCGATTTTGTTATCGTTCCAGGTAACTTTGTTGATCCACGCATTCCAGGCATAAAAGCACAGATATTTCACGGATTGGGAATTGAGAAAAAATCACATTACAAGATCCGCCATTTCTTTGATATTTACTGTACTTCAGGTCCTTTTGTTACTGAAAGATATAAAAGACTTCAGAAGAGACATAAATATTTTTTAGTTCGGGAAACCGGATGGCCAAAGATAGATCACATTCTAAACTATCCTACTGAGAATCTGAAAAAAAGATTGAACATACCTGAAGATAAAAAGATCATTCTCTTCGCTCC
>DAOUUD010000030.1 GCA_030668345.1 Candidatus Cloacimonadota bacterium
CTTATTTTAGACCTGGAAGATTCTGTGATCGACGATTCAAAACAGGAAGCAAGAGACACGATCAAAAAAATACTCCCAGAGGGTATCTTTGAAAAATTCCATGTCTTCATACGTTTAAATGACAGAGACAGTGGATTTCTGGAAAAGGACATTTCCGATCTAATGTTAGAAGGAGTGACCGGTTTTGTTTTCCCGAAATCCTATGGGAAAGATGATATAATTTTCTTTGAGAACCTGCTGGAAAAATATGAAGTAGAAAAAGGATTCCCAAAAGGCAAATTCAGGATCATTCCTCTTATCGAAACTGCTTCCGCTGTTTTACACGCAGAAGAGATCTGCAGAACTTCAGAGAGGATAATCGCAGCCGCTTATGGCAGTGAAGACTTCTGTGCCGACATACAGGGAATACACGATAAAGAAGGAAAAAGTTTGCTTGTACCCCGTGCTCTCACCGTAATGGCTGCCAGAGCAGCTTGTGTCATTCCGATCGATACACTTCACGTAAATGTTCACGACCTTGAAGACCTGGAAGATAATCTGAAACTTGCCCGTATTCTAGGTTTCGAAGGAATGCTGCTACTTCATCCAAAAGAAATAGAACTTGCTCATAAATATTTTACTCCCACTCAGAAAGAAGTCGAAGCAGCTAAAGAAATACTTCGTTTAACAGAAGAAGCAAGGAAAAATAATACACGAGTAGCAATAATAAATGGAACTTTCATAGGGCCACCAATGGTGCGAAGTGCAAAGAAGATCATCGAGCGGGATAAACACATAAAAGAATGGGAAAAGAGATGAGAGTTAATAGATTCCCAATACCCATTATTCAACGGGGGAAATGACAGTTGTGTGATACTTCTTCATTGTCATTCCCGTCCCGCCAATGCGGGAGGAATCTGCGAAAAAGAGACCGACTAGATTCCCGATTGGATCGGGAATAACAGGGGAACCAACAGGAGTGTAATTGGAAAAATCGATTTTTCAGATTCCATATAAAGTTCTGAAAAGATACAGATTCTACAAAAGAAGCCAATTCTGGACAAAAGCTCAAATTGAACAATACCAGGATGAACAATTAATAAAACTCGTTCAGCATGCAGGTCAACATGTTCCCTATTATCGCAATCTATTTAAAAATATAGGCTTCAATGTTAGTTCATTTCGAGGACGGGAAGATATGCACAAGATTCCTACTTTAGATAAAGAAATTGTTCGAACTCGTCAGAAAGAACTTATCGCTGATAATGCCAGAAACTTCGGGATAACCTGGGACTCTACCAGTGGTTCCACGGGCACTCCACTGCATTTTGTTCTGGATGATGCAGTTCAGGCAAATAAAATAGCAGCACTTCTTAGAAGTTACGGTTGGGCAGGTTACAAACTCGGGAAGAAAACATTTAGCCTGCAAAGTTATTACTTCAAAGATCACGATTACAAATTCAATAGATTATACAACATCCTTCGCTTTGATTCCAACAAGTTGAAAAAGAGTTCCGCCATAAAAGTAATTAAAGAGATAAACCGTTTCAAACCCGAATTCTTCATGGGATTTCCATTTGATATTCTTATGCTGGGCAGATTCGCAGAAGAAGCAGGGCTTACTGTCCATCGATCCCGTTCCATCGTTACTTATGGCGAAACTCTTTCCAATAAAAAACGAGAATTTTTGGAAAAAGCATACAGGTGCAAAGTCTTCGATTTTTTTTCACTGCATGAACGCGCGGCTATGATCTCCGAATGTGAACATGGAAATCTGCATCTGATAGAAGACTTCGCTTTCCATGAAGTATTGGAAGACGGGAAACTGATGGGAACGAGTTTCTACAATTATGCAATGCCGCTTATCCGTTATGAAATTGGAGATAACATCGATCTTGATGATGTTTCAAAGAAATGCAGATGTGGCAGGAATTTCCGAATGGTTAAAGAGATCATAGGAAAACAATGTGATTATATCGAAACACCGGACGGCAGATTTCTGGGATCTGTTATGTCGCATTCGATAGACAATGCAAAAGGAGTGATTTGCTCTCAATGCATCCAGAATGCAATTGACCGGATCGATATCAATCTTATTATTGATGATTCTTTTAATGAGAGTTCCAGGATCGCTCTGGAAAAAGGATTAAAAAAGAGATTGGGAAATAACATCGAGCTTAACTTCAAATTCGTATCTCAATTGGAGAAAAAAGCGAGTGGCAAAACACCATTCATTATTTCAAAGATCGGAAATCGTTATATTTAGGAGCTTATATGAAGATCGAAAACTGGGATGAACTTCAAGCAGAGGAACTGTATGAAATTGCAGAAAAACTGAAAAAAGAGAAAAACTGCTTCATTTTAGCGCATAATTACCAATTTATGGAAGTTCAGAAAATCGCCGATTATGTGGGTGATTCCCTGCAAATGGCAAAAGTAGCAACCAAAACAGATGCAAAAATAATCCTGCTCTGTGGTATTAAAATTATGGCAGAGACTGTAAAAATACTGAATCCAGATAAAAAAGTGCTGATGTCTCATTACGATGCAGATTGCCCCCTGGCAAATATGAAATCTCCTGATGATTTGCGAGCTTTAAGAAAAAAATATCCGGATGCAGAAGTTGTATGTTATGTGAATTCTCCCGCAGCCCTGAAAGCAGAAAGCACAGTAACCTGTACATCTGCGAATGCTGTAAAAGTTGTTTCTTCTATTCCTAAGGAGAAACAGGTAATTTTTGTCCCGGATAAAAATATTGGAGCATGGGTAGCATATAAAAATAACCGCGAACTTATTATGTTCGATAGTTACTGTTATGTTCACGAGCAGATAACGCTGAAAGAAGCCATGATGCTGAAAGAAGAATACCCTGATTATTCGCTTATTGTTCATCCCGAATGCAGATTAGAAGTTTGTAAAGTAGCCGATCTTGTCTGCTCCACCAGCCAGATGATAGACTTCGTGAAAGACAATGACAGGGTAATCATCGGAACTGAGATCGGGCTTTATCACCAGTTAAAATATCGTTATCCGGAAAAGCATCTGGTTCCGCTCAGTCCAAAAATGATTTGTGACGATATGAAAAAAACTGACCTGCGAGGTGCCGTCAGAGCTCTCGAAGAAGAAAAATATGAAATAACAGTGCCTGCAAATATAAAACAAAAAGCTAAAAAATCTTTGGATAGGATGCTGCTTTTTATTTAGGAATTATGAAAATCCATTCAAAAGTAATTAGAAAGATATTAACAATTATTCAGGCAATAATTTCTATCGGATTATTAATCCATATTTTTCTGAGATACAATGTTTCTCTTTTTAATAGAGCAGCAATCCTATCAACACCAGTGTGGCTGATCTTTTCTTTCTATTTCACCCTGGTTATGATCCCTGTCCTTTCTGCTGCCAGATGGAAAATTTTCTTGTTTTATTCGGGAATATCGGAGAAAATAAAACAGCTTATCAAAATAAATTTTATCTCGATCTTCTGGGGAATTATGCTTCCTTCATCAGACGGTTTCGCTGCCATCAGAATGTATCTGATAGAGAAAAAACACAGAAATCGACCGGGAACTTCCAGTAGTACGATAATAGCAGAAAAATTACTGGGTTTTATTCTTCTTTGCTTCTTTGGAATTTTTTTCAGTTTGTTCATTCATAACATTCCACAAATAGTTATTGCCAGAACCCTCCTGATCCTGATAGTTATTATAATACTATTGATAATGCTGATCATAACTAATAGTAAAATATATAATTATGTTTCACTTCGTTTGGAAAAGATCAGATTTGATAGAAGGGTCTTTAAATACCTATCAGGCATGCACAGCGCACTTACCAAGCTGCCATTCAAGAAAATCCTATTGGAAGCTTTACCGATAATGGTTTTAATCCAACTTACATCATTCTTGAATGTGTATCTTATTTTCAAAGCTATGGGCATAAGTATTCCCATAATCCATCATCTTGCCTTTGTTCCGGTAATTCAAATTATCTCTTTGATACCTGTAACCATCAGTGGATTCGGGATTCGTGAAGGTGCTTTTGTACATTTTTATAGTCTCGTCGGAATTGAACCGACGGTTGCCTTCAGCGTGTCAATACTGAATTTCCTGATACTAACAGGCGTACCTGCTTTCATTGGCGGGATAATCAGCATTGCTGGTCAAATACACAAAAGAGATGTTATTAAATGACCGAACTTTCAATTATCATCCCGGTTTTTAACGACCAGAAAGTTCTATATGAATTATATAGAAGGTTGAAACCTGTTGTCTTTGAACTGGGAAAAAGTTATGAGATTATCTTTGTTGACGATGGAAGTTCAGATAGTTCATTTCAGATACTCAAAGAATTTCAGGATAAAGATGAGAACATAAGAATTGTGAAACTCGTAAAGAATTTTGGTCAATCGAATGCAATCACTGCCGGATTGAAATACTCAAAAGGAGATATAATAGTAATCATGGATTCCGACCTTCAGGACAGACCGGAAGACATTCCAAAATTACTGAACGCATTAGAAGAAAATGATGTTCAAATGGCAGTTGCAAAATGGGTTTCCAGGAAAGGTTCTATTATAAAAAAATTCATCTCAAATATGTTCTTCATTATTTCCAATATTATTACGAAAATACATCATTCGCCCAATATAGGTGTTTTCCGGGCTTTTAAAAAGGAAGCGTATGAAACTGTTAAAAATATTCCCGAATTATCCGGAACAACTTTAAGCCGTTTTTACAGGGCAAAAATAAATTATAAAACCGTTGACCTTCATCGTGATAAAAGATATGAAGGTAAAGGTGGATATAATTTACACAGAATGTTCAAACTTGCATTTGACAGAATTTTACCTCATACAAGAATTCAGTTGGCAAAGCGAAAGCCGGAATATGAAGTCGAAAGTTATTTTACAAAAAGTGAAGGAACAAATGAGTAAAAAAATAATTATTTTAGGTGGATTGGGAAATGGCTCTGTAATTGCCAATGCCATTGTTGATGCAAATAAACGTGGTTTCAATGAATGGGAATTTGTCGGATATTTGAATGACAGGCAGGAAAAAGACTCTTTGATCGAAGACTTCCCGGTTCTTGGAAAAACAAGAGATGCTTCCGAATTTATAAAAAAAGGATTATATTTCATTAACACGATTTACAGAATAGATGGACAGCAAGAGCGGATCAAGCATTTCGAGAGTTTAAAAATTCCGGATTCTTCCCTGGCAACCCTTGTTCATCCGATGGCGTACGTTGCTCCGAATGTGAAACTGGGTGCCGGAACAGTCATTATGCCGAATGTATCGGTTTCTTCGGGAACTATTTTTGGAAAATGCTGCCTGGTGATGGTGGGTGCTACTATTGGTCATAATAACAAAATCGGGAATTATTGTCACTTTGCTGCTCAATGCTGCACAAGTTCATTTATAAAAATATCTACAGGTGTTCATATCGGACTAAATGCTACAATCAGGGAAAATCTGGAAATAGGAAAAAACTCAGCTTTGGGAATGGGTTCCGTACTTCTGGAAAACATTGGTGAAAATGAGATATGGGCAGGAAATCCCGCAAAATTTATATGCAAAGCAAAATGAAAAAAATAGCGATACTCCAATCAAACTATATCCCCTGGAAAGGATACTTTCATATCATCCAGAAGGTAGATCACTTTGTATTCCTGGATACTGCACAATATACGATACGTGACTGGAGAAACCGCAACCAGATAAAAACCCCCGAAGGTCTCAAATGGCTCACAGTTCCCACCAATGGAACACAATCTATGAAGATAAATGAAGTAAAAATAGATAATTCTACTGATTGGAGAAAAAAGCATCTGAAAACCTTTGAAAAGAACTATAAGAAATGTAGATATTTCAAACAATATTTTGAATTGTTACAAAATATATTAATGAGAAAAAGCTGGAAAAACCTGAGTGATCTGAATCAACTTTTAATCAAAGAAATTACAAAGATGCTTTGTATCAAAACAACTTTCTCAGATTCGAAAGAATTAGAACTTTTAGAGGGAAAGAACAGTAAAATTATATCTATTATTCAGCAACTTAATGGAGATCATTACATTACGGGACCAGCAGCAAGATCATATATCGATGAAAATATTTTTAGTTTAAACGATATAAAAGTGGAGTTTATGGATTATTCATACTATCCGGTTTACAATCAACCATGGGGCAAGTTTACTCATAATGTTTCTATATTAGATCTTTTCTTCTGCGAAGGTCCGGATTCCCCGAAATTTATCTGGAATGTGAGGTAGCCACGAAGAACACAAAGAAAACACCAAGATTTGACAACACGAAAATGGGGAAAGAGACCTTCCAAAGAGTTATCGAACTTCTTGCTTTTCTTGACCTTCAACGCTATGTAGCATTGCGTAGCAGAACGGTTAATACAAAAAGGAACAAAAATGAGAAAAGAAGAAAAATATTTTATATTTAATCACTTTACTTTAGTGTATCTTAGTGATCTTAGCGGCTAAGGAAATCAAAATGAAAATCCCTTTTAATAAACCTTTAGTGCTGGGAAGCGAAATTGAATATCTGAAACAGGAGATAGAAAAAGATCGGTTTTCCGAAAAAGGAGAATTTACATCGAAATGTGCTGAGCTCATAGAAAAGGAAACTTCCTGCAACAAAGTTATTATGACGCCATCCTGCACTTCTGCGTTGGAAATGTGTGCATTATTGTGTAGTATTAAACCCGGTGATGAAGTGATCATGCCATCTTTCACCCATCCGGGTACTGCTAATCCATTCGTTCGTACCGGTGCAGAAATCGTCTGGTGTGATATAAAAGAAGACACAAAAAACATAGATGAAGATAAAATCAGACCTTTAATCACAAAAAGAACTAAAGCTGTCGTGGCAGTTCATTATGGTGGAGTTATCTGCCGGATGGATAAAATTGCATCCATCTGTAAAAAGAACAATCTATTCCTGATCGAAGATGCAGCAATGTCGTTTGGCAGCAGGTTCAAAGATAAACCTGCAGGAAGTTTCGGAGACCTGGCAGTCATTAGTTTCCATAAAACAAAAAATGTTCAATGCGGTGAAGGTGGAGCTCTTCTCATAAACAAAATGAAGATGATAGAAAGAGCGGAATTCCTTCGAGACTACGGAACAAACCGCATCCATTTTGAAAAAAGTCTAATCGAAAAATATACATGGATAGAAAAAAGCTCGAATTTTTCGATGTCGGAATTGCAGGCCGCATATCTTTATCCACAACTTCTTGAATTAAACCGGATAAAAGAAAACCGACTGCAAACCTGGAAACTTTATTATAAACTTCTCTCCGAATTTTTGCCTGTTAAATGTCTTTCATATATCCCAAAAGAAGTAAAGCACAACGCTCATTTATTCTATATAATGCTTGAAAGTGAAAAGCAAAGAAAGATGCTGATCGAACATCTTAACTCTGCAGGAATCCATGCATTTTTCCATTATATTCCACTTCACAGCGCTCCCATCTGGAAAGGAAAATACGATGATATCAATTTGCCAGTAACGGATAAAGTAAGTGATACACTACTTCGTTTGCCAATGTTTTACTCTCTCACAATTCAAGAAGTTGATTTCACCTGTTTTAAAATTTTAGAATTTTATAAGAAATTGAGTTGAAATGAATCAATCATTTATTGAAAATAAGTTAACCTGGATTTTACTTTCAGTTATTTTATTCACAATTTATTTTCTACCATATTTCATTAAAGGAGAGAATTGTTATATTGAGCAATTTGATAATCTCGATCAGATAAGTTATTTAGGAATTTTTGATGGAAAATTTCAGGGTAACTTTTTTCCTGATGAATCAATGGAAGAATTTTATATGCCGGGTATTGAACCGATTTTTCGAGTATCTTTGGTAACAATCCCAAAAATTTTCTGGCAATTCGGATTTCTTCCTGGTTATATAATTAATGAGATTATTTATCGAATTTTAGCTTTTATAGGATTTTTTCTACTTTTAAGAAATTATATTTTTAAGAAAAAAATACCCGTTATTTTCTCAGCTTTGTTATCCATTTCGTTCATTTATCTACCATTCTGGTCGCAAGGAGGGTTATCTGTAGCCGGAATTCCTTTACTGCTCTATGCTTTTGCAAATCTTTACTTTTCCAGAAAGATCTTTATTTCATATCTTATTATTATTCTTTATCCTTTCTATTCCGGGTTTTTCTTATCCGGTGTTTTTATCCTTTTCTGCGTTTTCATAATTATTATCCATCTTATTAAGAAAAAACGAGCTGTAAAACATCTAATAATTTCCTTTATTATTTTAACTATTCTATATATTCTTATTAACTATCCTTTCTTTTTGATTAACTTTGTATACAAAATTCCTACAAACAGGGTAGGAATTAAATTAGCTGGAAAAGGATTTGAGATTGTTTTAAAAAATTTTATAAATTTCTTTTTCACTTCTCATTTACATGCAAAAAGTAATCATCAATATATTATTTTTCCTACAATTTTAATATTTTTAATAATAAAAAATAAAGTTTATGAATTAAGCAAATATTTTAAAATCATTTGTTATTTTATTATTTTCACTGCTATAATTTTTAGTTTATACAATTACAAACCAATAAACGATTTTTATACAAAACTTGGATTTGGTTTTAATTATTCACGATTTTATCTTCTTAATGTCGGATTGTGGTATTTATTATGGGCTATTTGCCTTTTAAACTTTTATAAAAGAATTAAGAATAAAAATATAGCTCAGATACTTATTCTGATTTTAATAATTTCACAAATTGGAATTAATTACTTTCATTCAAGCTGGAAAATCTGGAACTCTAGGCCAACTTTCAAAGAAGTTGTATCAAAAGAATTGTTTTCCGAAATAAATGAACATCTTACCAAAACTGAGAAAAATTATAAAAAAAATAAGATTAGAATTGGCTGTATAGGATTCCATCCAAGCATCGCAAACTTTAATGGTTATAAGACAATAGGTGGATATATACCAGTCTATCCTCTAAAATTTAAAAAGAATTTTTATAAAATTATTAAAGATGAAATAAAACAAAATGAAAAACTTTATCAATATTTTTTGAAATGGGGACAGCAGCTTTATTTATTTGACGATAAGATATCCATGAGATTAAATAATCAATATATTATAAAAAGATATTTTAAAACTATAAAATGTGACCTGAATATCGAGGAACTGAAAAAGCATGATGTGAAATATATTTTCTCAACAGCCAGCATACTGAATTCAAATGAAATCGGTTTGAAAAATATCTATATGAGTGATGAACCAGAATATTATTACAGTTTTTACGTTTATTTTATTGGTGATTAAGATGTCTAAAAGCTCAAAAGGGATTCAAACAGATTTTATACTCTATTTCAATTTTGCAACGATATTCATAATGATTAACAGATTACAATTTTTTTATATTGTAAGTTAACTGTCTATTTTATAAACAGTTACTAAATAAAAACTGGGGTGGATGATGGGACTCGAACCCACAACGCCTGGAACCACAATCCAGTGCTCTACCATTGAACTACACCCACCATTAAAAAACAAATTCCAAATCACAAATAATAAACGATGCATTAATAAATACAAAATCTTGATTCTTCAATCTTCAATCTTAAATATTCAATTCTCAATTTAAAAATGGCACGCCAGAAGGGATTCGAACCCCTGGCCTACGGATTAGAAATCCGTTGCTCTATCCAACTGAGCTACTGGCGCACGTAACAATAATTGTAGCGGCGCAGGGACTCGAACCCCGGACACTCGGATTATGATTCCGATGCTCTAACCAACTGAGCTACGCCGCCATTTATTCTTATCACTTCTATAAAAAAATGGTAGCGAGAGCAGGATTTGAATGCGCCTGCTGCGCACAAGCCTGCGTCCGGCTACCGCCAGATATAAATCCAACTCATTATAAATTCTCTTTTAAAATACTCAAAAAAATTGGTAGCGAGGGCAGGATTTGAACCTGCGACCTTCGGGTTATGAGCCCGACGAGCTACCAGACTGCTCCACCTCGCAATATAAGCTTGCAAATATTTTTCTCCACCTATCGAGTGTCAAGTAAAAGTTATAAAGAAAAGCCTTGACGTTTTACCCTCTGCAAAAGCTTCTAAAATAGGAGTATTAAAGATATATGTTTAGTGAAATTATAGTAAATGTTCACCCGTCGGAAACCAGGATTGCTATCTTGGAAGAAAACCGGTTAGTTGAGCTATTTGCAGAAAAAAAAGAGAAAAATATATTGGTTGGAAATATTTATAAAGGTATTGTGAGAAATGTTCTTCCTGGTATGGGTGCTGCTTTTATAGATATTGGTCTTTCCCGTACAGCTTTTTTACATTTTAAGGATATAAATCCCAATGAATTGTCAGCGTTAAAAAGAAAAATATTCAACAAAGGAAATTCATCTAATATAAACAAAATCCTTTCTCAGGGCGATGAAATAATAGTGCAGGTTAAAAAAGATCCTTTAGGGAAAAAAGGTGCCCGTGTTACCAATAATCTTTCGATTCCTGCAAAATTTTTAGTGTATATGCCCAATGTAAAGAAACTGGCAATTTCCAGAAAGATAACTTCTTCTACAGAGAAAAATCGGATCAAAACGATTCTGGAAAAAATTAAAGACCCCAGCGTAGGACTCATCATACGAACAGATACAGAGAGCATTACCGAAGATGATTTCATTCGGGAATACAACGGACTTGCCAAAACCTGGAAATTCATTGAGAAACAAATTAAACATGCTAAACCCCCTGTGTGTATTTACGATGATAACGATCTTTCTTTTTCACTGGTACGTGACCTGTTTAGTTCACAGGTAAACCGACTGGTGGTGGATGATAAAAAACTAAAAAATAAAATCGTATCCCGGTTACAGCAATTTACTCCTGAATTTATGGACCGCATAGAGCTTTACCAGGAAGATTCTCCCATTTTTGATGCCTATGGCGTGGAAAAAGAGATCGAATCCATCTTCAGATCACGAGTCAATCTGCCCAGTGGTGGAAATATTACTATACAACAAACCGAAGCCCTGGTCGCCGTAGATGTAAATACCGGCAGCTATGTAGGCAAAGATAACTACGAGGAAACAATAGAAAAAACTAATGCCGAGGCGGCTTACGAGATCGCCCGCCAGATCAGGCTGCGTGACCTGACCGGCATTATGGTGGCAGATTTTATCGATATGAAAAGCGAAAAGAGTCAGGAAACAGTATTTTCAGTTTTAAAACAATCCTTGAAACGAGATAGAGCTACAAACAAAGTTTATCCTTTCAGTCCACTTGGACTGGTAGAGATTTCCAGGAAAAGAACACGTCCCAGCCTGCTTCTTACCTATACCGAGCAATGTCCGCATTGCAACGGTACCGGTCGGCTTTTATCACGTGACTCTGTAGCTGTGAGCATTTCGCGTTGGCTGAGAAGAGCAAAATATTTCCTGAAAAAAGAACCTTTGAAGATCATAGTACATCCGAACGTGAAAAAGTTCATCGAAGAAAATCCCGACATCTTCAAAGAGATCGAAAATAAGCTGGAATTCATAACAGAAGAAGGAATCGAATTCGATAAATTCAAGGTATTTTCTATCCAGACAAAAAAGGAATACACAGATACTTATAACACTTGATAATAATCTTGACAGAAAACAGCAACGAAAATTTTTTAGTTGTTCTCAAATGTGATGGGAAGTTGTAAGGAGATAAGATGTACGCGATAGTTGAATTTAAAGGGACTCAATTGAAAGTGGAAAAAGATCAAACTGTACGAGTTCCGTTCTTAGCTGAATATGAAATCGGTGCAGAGATAGAAATACCGAATGTTCTGCTTCTGCACACCGATAAAGATACAATTGTAGGTAACCCTACCGTAAAAAACGCAAAGGTTAAGGCTGAAATTATTGGTCATTTAAAAGATAAAAAAGTTATTGTTTTCAAGAAAAAAAAAAGAAAAGGTTACCAGAAAAAACAAGGTCACAGGCAGAATTATACTGAGATCAAAATCAAGGATATCTTAAATTAGGCGGAAATTATGGCACATAAGAAAGGCGTTGGAAGTAGTAGGAATGGTAGAGATAGTAATCCCCAATATCTCGGCGTAAAAAAATACGGTGGAGAACAAGTTCTGGCAGGAAACATCCTGATCCGACAAAGAGGTACCAGAATCCACAAGGGAAATAATGTAGGTTTAGGAAAAGATTATACCCTTTTTGCACTGATAGACGGCTTTGTGAAATATGAAACCAAAAAAGCCGGCAGAAAGTTTGTAAATGTATATCCCGATAGAGTGTAATTAAATCATATATATTCGAAAGCAGCTTGAAAGAGCTGCTTTTTTGTCTAAAAAAAATTATATTTTATTAAAAACAAATTAATTTAAAACTCATAAATATAAATTATAAAAATATTATGTTGACATCATTTATAGAAAAACCTTTTTTTCGTATTGATATACTTTTTCCAAAAATAAAGGAGGAAAACAAATGAAAAAAAGATTGATGAACGGTATTCCGATTTTGGTCTTACTTATACTACTGGCAGGCTGTGCAAACAAAGACCCGATCGGGATTGAACAGTTTCAACTGGCTTTCCCAGATTCATCCTCATCGCCAGCAATTAACAGTTCTGTACTAACAGACGGAATTGATTTTTCCATTGGTTATTACAATGGAAATATTCGTACAGATCGAATTAGTTTGGAATGGCAAGCAAGTACAGATGAGGAATTTTTATGTTACAAAATATTTAAAGCAATAGGTCAATATGAAGATGAACCAACTTTTGAACACATAGAAACCCTTAATGACCAGGGTAATACAACCTTTATTGACTCTACTCTTGTGCAAGATCAATATTATATCTACAAGATCGCTACAATTTTTAACAATGGTACACACATTACCGATGACATAGAAATTAAAACACCTAAATGGCAGGCTCCAGGAAATATTACTATCAACGGATTAAGCACAACAATTATAGAGTTAGCGTGGGAAGATAACACCGAATCCGAAACCGGGTTCATGA
>DAOUUD010000128.1 GCA_030668345.1 Candidatus Cloacimonadota bacterium
GGTCCTGTACCAGTTGTTCCGATGTTGCTTTGCGAATGATCAAGATGGTAAGAATGTCTCCACCGCTCACAATTGTGAAAATAACTGTGTAAACCAGCAGCCAACCGTTACCTGTTATCAAGGCAATAAACCAGGGAATTATTCCCATCACCAGAGCTGGCATCAAAAGTGAAATCCGGTATAAAGAAGCTTTCACAGGAATTTTGCAATGTGCATAAGGTGTAAGAGATCTCCATTGGAAACCCAGTTTTATTTTTTCTGCAGGTACCTTTCCTAAGACAAGAAAAGACACTGCATGCAACACCTCATGCAAAACGGCTCCTATAATTAAAACAGGGATGAATAACGCCAGGTTAAGATAGATTATGGGAAAGCTGGAAAGAAGTTGCTGTTTGTCCCAGATGAGCAGGAAGGGTCCTGTAAGAAGAACTATCAGAACGATAACCAAAGGCAGTGAATAAAGATTTGCTTTCAACATGGAAATTGAATGATCTACTTTACGCATAATTCCTTTTAGTCTCCTTTTGCTGTGTCCGGCGTAGTCTTGTACGTAGACGGAAGTGGGAACGAAAGGGGGTTAATCAATAAAAAATTCATAACCGGCATAGATATGAAGTTCGGAGCTAACATCCGATAGAGGTCCGCGATTGCTTCTACTGATCTGGAACACCAGACCTTTTGCACTACGAAATTTCAATTTATAATTAAGGATCGGTTTATGGTTGTCTGCCTGTGTCCAGCTCAACGACATACCCCACTTTTCGGTGGAATGATGAAATCCTATCAGTGGTAGGGTCATGGAGAGCTCCCGGTCTATTTTGGTTTTTCGGTTTGTATATTCCAGGTCAGTATATCTTATTCCTGCAAAAAAACCGTAAAGAAAGTAAGATTTATCCTTCCTGTAATTGGCAAAATTATGCAGGTAGGCATCATACCTGCGGAGGTTTTGGAAATGCTCATCGTAACTTTTAATATTATAGAATACATTACCACCTACACCAAAATCTGTGGCGATATTGAATATTTCTGCCTTGATATTGCTACCCAACACAGGACGGTCAAAATCGTAATCGGGATATTCCGAGTAGTAAGCTGCTCCTGAAAGTATAACTTTCAAGAAAACTGATTCTGCATGAAGTGGAAAAAAGATCAGTAAAAAAAACAATGGAACAATATATTTCAGGTTTTTCATAATTCCTTCTCTAAGATTATTCTTGATTCGTTCATGTTTTCTTTTTCTTCGAAACCTGTGATGATGAATCCATCGGAAAGCGCAAACTGAAGCATTGCTTTATGTTTATTCCAGGTTTTTAATTTTATTTTTGTAAGCCCGTTCTGTTTAGCCCATTCCTGCTGTTTTTCTGCCAGTTTTCTGGCGATGTGTTTGTTACGGAATTCTGATAGTACTCCACCCATCCAGGTATAAAAAGCACCATCTATTTCATATCCTGCTTTAAATCCCACAGGTTTATCATTATAAAAAGCTATCAGGATTAGATGACGGATATTTGAAAAACGTTTTTCATATTCTTCTTTAGGATAAAGATCATCAAATTCCGGGATTTGATGGGAAAGTTCAACTGCCTGCTCGATGGTTCCTTCTTTTATTGATAACTCTTTTTCCATGAGCATATCGCTATAAGAATTTACCAGCAAGTCGCTCTCTTTTATTTTGAAAAGCTCAAGGTACTCCGTACATTGCTTGTAAAGCTGTTCAGCACTGATGCTACCGGTTTCGTCGATTGCTTCGATCTCCACAAAATTACCCAACTCTTCCACTATATCTATATGGATTTTAATATTATTGATGTAATATATTTCTCGCTTTTTCTCTACGGTGATCAGTTTTCCCAAAGCTCTGGAAAGCAGCTCTTTTACAGGTGCTTCTTTGTGAGGATGATAGTAAACAACGTCGGATCGTTTTGGACCGGAAATATCTTCGCGGTCGTAATAAACCAGGCTGTATTCTATATTGCCTTCCCGCAATTTCAAGCGACCATTAGGAACTATGAAGTAAGTATCAGTTTGATGATCTATACCTTTGAAATCCGCTCCTCTTTTTTGCAATATCTTCCTGATATATTCAGGATCGTTGCATCTTGCTTTTATCTCAATATTTAACTGACTCATAATATATTTCCTACTCTGGTATTCATTACAGGCAGGCTTACTTTGTCAAAAGGTTTTGTTGTCGGTCAGCTTATTTTTTATTTCACAAGATTCTGAATGATTTTAACTGCCTGTTTTATTTCTTTTTCTGTTGTCATTTTTCCGGTAGAGAATCGTATTGTACCCTTTGCTAATTCAAGTGGTACGTTCATTGCCTGCAGAACGGGGGAGAGTGTAACGACATCGGAATGGCAGGCTGCACCGGCAGATGCGGCTATTTCCAGGAAAAGAGATAACTGGAAATATTCATCAACGTTTTTGAAACAAACATTCAAAGTATTTGGCAGGCGATTCTTGGGATGACCATTCAGCTTGAGATCGGGAAATTTTTCAATTAGCATTTCATGAAGTTTATCTCTCATCGCTCTCATATTGCTAATGTTCTTTTCCAGATCCCGTCTCGCAATTTCACATGCTTTACCCAGCCCGACGATTTCCAGGATGTTTTCGGTTCCCGGACGTATTCCTCTTTCCTGTCCTGCCCCGTGCATTATATTTTCTATAGATAGTCCGTTTCTGATATACAAAGCACCCACACCTTTGGGAGCATACATTTTATGACCGGCGATCGAAAGCATATCAACGCCAAGTGAATTTACATCTACTGGAATTTTTCCAACAGATTGAGCTGCATCTGTATGGAAGATTATCTCATTTTTTCTGGCAATCTCAGAAATTTCTTCTATTGGTTGAATAGTGCCAACTTCGTTATTTGCGTGCATAATAGTGATTAATATTGTTTGAGCAGTAATTGCTTTTTCCAGTTCTGGTAAATTTACAATTCCGTATTTATCTACAGGAATATAAGAGATTTCAAAACCGTTTTTCTCTAAAAATTTACAGACTTCAATTACTGCCGGATGCTCGATCGTGGAGGTTATAATGTGATTACCTTTTTCGCGATTTGCAAAAGTGAAACCTTTAATGGCAAAGTTGTTTGATTCTGTTCCACCGCTGGTAAAGATGATTTCATTGGGAGAGCAATTGATCAATCGGGAGATTTGCAGACGGGCATTCTCCAGAGTTTTTTTTGCTTGAATTCCATACCAGTGCGAACTTGAAGGATTTCCGAAATGCTCATCCAGGTAAGGGAGCATTGCTTCCCGCACTTCTTTGTCTATAGGCGTAGTAGCATTATAATCCAGATAAATTGGTTTCACAGGTTTCCCTTGATGTGTTTTGTATTTTTTAAGAAGGTTCGCGCTCGGTTTCACGAAGTTTTATGTCTTCAAGTTGGAAATTCTTTTCCTTAAAAAGAGCAAGGCATATTCTTGTAGTATCCTTAACATATTTATCATTTTCATTTTCTTCGATCTCACGGAGAGCTTTTTCTATTCCAAGTGCTGGGCGGTATGGTCTATTTGAAGAAATCGCTTCTACAACGTCTGCCACATTTAAAATCCTTGCTTCCAGAAGAATATTGTTTCCCGTTAAGCCAAGAGGATAACCGGAGCCATCCATTTTCTCATGATGCTGATAAACAATATCGGCAACTATATCCGGGAAATCGATTTTTTTTAAAATATCATATCCAGCTTCAGAATGGATCTTTATCAGGTTAAATTCGCAGTCGGCAAGTTTGCCTGGTTTACATAGAATTTCCGAGGGTAGATTGATCTTGCCGATATCATGTAGAATAGCTGCTATCCTTAGTATATCAAGACGTTTTTTATTGAATCCCATTTCTCGAGCGATAGCCATTGCCAGTGTTGCGACTCTTCTCTGATGACCTGCTGTATAAGGATCCCATACTTCAATAGCTGCGATCAACGCATTAACAATTTTTTCCATTAAATCTCCAAAGGACAGAAACTACAGGTTAAGGGAGAAAAAAATTGTCTTTACGTCAATTAAAAATTTTTTCAGGATAAAAAAATAATGACTTATAGCAGGACAGGTTATTATCGATGAGTAGTTCTGATCTTAATTTCCTCGAACTGGAATCCTTTTTCGTTAAAGAGTGTTGTACAACATTTTACAACTTCCGGATCATAAAAAACACCGGCATTATCGGCAATTTCTGCCAGTGCATGCTCGATTCCCTGCGAAGGACGGTATGGTCTTTGGGAGATCATGGCATCAACTACATCTGCCACGTTTACTATGCGTGCTTCCATCATTATCTCATTGCCGGAGAGTCCCAGCGGATATCCCGATCCATCCAGCCGTTCATGGTGCTGGTATACGATTTGGGCTACAGGCATTTGGAAATCTATGGTTTTAAGAATATCATATCCGGCAAGCGGATGATTTTTTACTACGCTATATTCGGTTTCTGTTAATCTGTCTGGTTTTGTAAGAATTTCATCTGGTATGTAAATTTTACCGATATCATGAAGAATAGCTGCAATACGAATTGCATTTAGCTTCTCAGTGTTTAAACCCATTTCATTGGCAATAGCGCGACTAAGAGTAGCCACCCTTAGCTGATGTCCTGCAGTGTAGGGATCGCGAATTTCTACCGCCGATATAAAGGCATTCACTGTTTCTTCCATGGCTTTTTTCAACCGGTAGTAACTATCGTTAAGTTCCTGTTCCGCTCTTTTCCGTTCTATTACTTCAAGTTGCAGATCATGGTTTGCGGATGCTAATTCACGGGTTCGTTCCCTGACTGTAAGTTCAAGGTCATTATAAGCTGTTTGCAACCTGTTTTCCATGTTTTTTCTTTCCAGATACAAACAAATAATCTTCGCTGCAATATTTAACAGGCTCAGGTTTTCATTACTCCATTTCTGGGCTTTATAAACGTTGTCAAATCCTATGAAACCATCTAATTTTGAAAACACATTTAAAGGTAAAACCAAAACAGATTTAATATTCTGTTGCTGTAAAATTTCCTTTTCTACAGTTGCTTCTTCTGGCATAAGATTAATATCATTTTCATGTATTATCTCACCATTATGAAGTTTTTTCATCCACCAGGGGAAAGTTTTCAGAGATAGATTCTGTAAATTATTTATCTGTGGTGTAACTCCCTTTGTACACCATTCATGGGTGTTATTCATTGTAGAAATTGAATAGTCGATCATGAAAATATAAGCACGGCTGGCGCCGCTAAGCAATCCAATATCTTGCAAAGTAGCATTAACAGCTTTATCGAAATCGGGAACTTTAACAAAGCGCGAAGAAATGGTGGCTACTGTTTCTTCCATCTGCAATTTGTTTTTGAGGCTTTTTTCAGCCGTCATTCTATCTAAAATTTCATTTTGTAGAAGATCAGAAGATTTACTTTTAATTCGTAAACGATAATAAAAAAAGCCTGCAATACCAATGCCAGCACCAAAACC
>DAOUUD010000141.1 GCA_030668345.1 Candidatus Cloacimonadota bacterium
AATTTCAAATTGCAAGCGGGTATTGGTTCCACCCACATCGATAGAAATATTCATTTTTTTACAAACTATAATACAGATTCATTTCGTAAGGATGAGGTCTATTCCGCACAGCAACCACTTCCTTCATTTTCTCTATTATCCAGGTATCGATAAGTTCCTTGTTGAAAACATCCCCGGCGAAAAGATAATCATGGTCGTCTTTTAATGCTTGCAGGGCTTCTTCCAAACTAATTGGAATGGTGTGCAGCTTTGCCTGCTTTTCTTCTGACCAATTGAATACATTATCATCAAACGGACCGTAACCATTTTCGGGAGTTGGCATTATTTTATTTTTTATTCCGTCCAATCCTGCCATTAGAAGAGCACTCATTGCCAGGTAATAATTACAGGTTCCGTCACCGGTACGGAACTCGATGCGTTTCATTTCTTTACTGGTGGCATATTTAGGAATACGGATAGCTGCGCTGCGGTTGGCTAAGCCAAAGAATAATTTAACCGGAGCTTCAAAACCAGGAAGGAGGCGTTTAAATGAATTCGTGCTGGGGTTCGTGAAAGCTGTTAGTGAACGGCCATGTTTCAAAATTCCACCAATAAAATAAAGAGCTTCTTCCGAAAGATCAGCATAATTTCCCTTTTTATAAAAAAGATTCTCTCCCTTTTTTCTTAATTGAATATGGAAGTGCATGCCGTTTCCAGCTTCATCATAAATTGGCTTCGGCATAAAGGTGGCAGTAAGTTCATTTTCCAGGGCACAATTATGAATGATATCTTTAATATACATCATCTTGTCTGTGATCAGGTTGAATTCCAGCAATTCGGTTTCAATCTCCTGCTGTCCGGAAAGCCCTACTTCGTGGTGATGATAACGTATCGGACAGTCGATCTCTTCGATCATCTGAACCATCTCTTCACGAATATCTGCATACTTATCGAACGGAACATCGATATGATAGCCTTTACGGTTAGCCACTGCTGTTCCATCTATATCTTTATAACTACCCGGTAGGGCTTCTTTATTTTCTGCAGAAGTAAATTTGTATCCTGCGCTGAATTTACCATTGTAGATTTCCGCTTCATTGAACAGGTAAAATTCAAATTCGGGGATCCAATAGGATTCATCGGCAATACCAGATTTAAGCATAAATGCATTAGCCCTTTTAGCCAAACTGCGTGGATCTTTCTTCACACCTATCCGCGAATCGGCATCACAAATATAGGAAAGCATTCGCAAGGTTGGGTGGTATGTGAACGGATCAATTATTGCAGTTGAGATATCCGGTATAAGTACCATATCGCCAGCTTCCACAGATTTCATGCCGGGAATGCTGGAACCATCAAAAGGAATTCCATTCTCAATAACATATTCCAGTCTGCGTGTTGGAAAAGAAATGTGATACCAGTTTCCGATCAGGTCGGAATATTTAAGATCGACTGTTTTGATCTGGTTTTCTTCAATGATCTTTTTTACATTTTCTAAGTTCATAATTATCTCCAATTTTTGCTTTCTAAATCACTCGTTCCAAAAGCCCTCTTTGGGAACGATCCTTCATTACCAATCGGGGATTGGTAACGAGAGAGCAATTTGTTTTTTTTACAATGTTATCCCTGTCAGTAAATTCAGAAAGAAATTAAGAGGCGGCATAATGACAGCACCGATTATATTCAATCTGAAGACAAATG
Source organism: Candidatus Cloacimonadota bacterium (assembly GCA_030668345.1). Taxonomy (GTDB): domain Bacteria; phylum Cloacimonadota; class Cloacimonadia; order Cloacimonadales; family TCS61; genus JACNIV01. The sequence continues at coordinate 1,681 of DAOUUD010000141.1, forward strand.
AAACAGCCAGGATTATCATCAGGATCTGGGCTCCCTGGCGTTCTCGTGCAGTGTACTTGTAATATGCTTCATCGGAAAGAAAGCCTCCCAATATCTTTGACCCGTCCATGGGTGGGATGGGAATCAGGTTGAACAGCCCCAGAGCCAGGTTTATCAAGATGGCATACAGCAGCATTCCCAACCAGAACTGTGTGAAGTCACTGGCATAATACATAATCTCCGGATCAAATTTTTTTATAAGATTAAAAACAACCGACAGCAATATGGCAAGTGTGAAATTAGCAGCCGGACCTGCTGCTGCTGTAAACGCCGTATCACGCTTATAATTTTGAAAATTATGGGGATTAATGGGAACGGGCTTTGCCCAGCCAATACGAGCAATGAAAAGCATCAGCAGGCCAATCGGATCGATATGAGAAATCGGGTTCAAGGTCAGCCTTCCCGCTCTTTTTGCTGTGTCGTCCCCCAGAAGATATGCTACATATCCATGACTGAACTCGTGTACTGTGAGTGCAATTAAAAGAATTGGTAATTGAATTATTAATTGAACTATAGTATTCATTTTCCCTCATTATTTTCTCATATCCAAGCAGGGGATAGGACACGAGAATTAGATATTTAATTTGTCTCTCTGAGCAAATCTTTTACGAATTTTCTCACGAAGAATCTCAAATTATCAATAGATCCTTCGTCGTTTAACAAGAAGAATATCTCAGGATGACAAATTTCACTTATTTTCTATATTTACTTGTTTCCAAGCCCCAGCTTGGAAACATCATCAAGTTATTTCAACACTTTCAAAAAGCGTCTTTTTCCTACTTTTATCACAGATCCTTTATCAACTTCAAAAAAGATATCGTCTATCTTTTTATCATCGATACTGACAGCGTTCTGTTTAATTAACCGTTTTACTTCACCATTCGATGTACAAATTCCAGCAGAAACCAGCAGTTCAGTGATCCCCATTTTTGTGGTTTTCAGCTTGAATTCAGGCATTTCATCGGGTATTTCTTTTTTGGCAAATATCTTGTTGAATTCTGCTTGTGCTAAGTTTGCATATTTTTCACCATCATATGTTCTTACTATTTCCCATGCTAATTTTTCTTTAATTAATTTTGGGTTTATTGACCCTGAATTTAAAGTTTTTTCATAATTTTTGATTTCAGAATCACTAAAACTACTAGTAGCATAAGTTAAATAATTAACTATCAGGTCATCAGGAATTGACATGGTTTTTCCATATTTATCTTTGGGAGTATCGAACACGGCAATGTAATTATTTAATGATTTACTCATTTTCTCTTTGCCGTCGGTTCCCATCAAGATGGGTGAGAGGACGGCTACCTGTTCGGGCAGACCGAAAAATCTTTGCATGTCCCTTCCTGCCAGGATATTGAATTTCTGTTCGGTGGCACCCAGCTCTACATCTGCTTCGATTGCTACAGAATCGTAACTCTGCAGGATAGGGTACATCATTTCGTGCATTCCCAATGGAAGACCCTTTTCATACCTGCTTCTGAAAGTTTCGTGAGCCATAAATTGCGCCAATGTGAATTTTCCCATAAGTTCCAATACGTCTGCCATGGTCATGTTGCCAAACCATTCGGTCTGCCAGCGGACTTCGGTTTTATCTTTATCCAGAACGGTATAAAGTTGGTCCATATATTTTTCAGAATTATTCTTCACCTGTTCAGCGGTAAGATGAGGGCGGGTTTCATCTTTTCCGGAGGGATCACCGATCTGTGCTGTGAAGTCCCCGATAATGATAACACCAGTGTGTCCCAGATCCTGGAAGTCACGCATTTTACGAATGGGAACCAGGTGCCCGATATGTACATCATATCCGGTGGGATCGATGCCGTATTTGATGCGCAGCGGTTTATTTTTATCTTCGGCTTTCAGGAATTTTTTGATTAGTTCTTCTTCGGTGATTATTTCTTCAGTACCTTTCCAAATTAATTTCATTTCTTTTTCAAATTTCATACTTTCCTCATACACTTCTCAAATCAAGTATTCCAATAGCTTTGGCTGCTCTTTTCATGTCAACCAAAAATAGAAAACCGGCTAATAGATACAGAAATGTTTATTGCTTGAATTATTTTTTGGAAAAGATGGGGATTCGTTTTAGGTTTGGCGTGCGCGGCGGGATCGTCCCGAAGGATTGGCTTTCAATAGAGCTTCTTCGGGAACGCCCAAAACAAACAGCCCAAACCCTGAATCGGTACGATTCAGGGCAAGAGCACCGCGAGACCAAACCGACGACACACTTGTTAGGTGTAATTATTTTAAATCTCATAATCTAATTGAATTCAGGAATTCTAAATTCAATACCTTTAGTTAAAAATTTATTAATTATAGCTTTGAAATCTTCAATCGGAATCCAATTATGCATCATTATTATTTCATTTGATTCAGGATTATTTAGTCCTCTTCCACCCTCAGGAACATCTTCATCCATTCTATCTAAAATCGTATGTAAATCGTGATATCCAAAGCACTCTTCGTCTTCTTTTAAACACCAATCAAAAGAATCGTAAGTGCAATCAACATTTAGACATTTACTAAAACCTGCTTTTTTGAACCATTTATAATTTATTTGTTTGAATTTTGGTAGTTTATAACCAAAAACTTTAAGAATTTTTTGTAATCCTCTTACGTGTTCGTTATTCCAATCACATTCCTGGTATTCATTACTAATCCCATTATTGAGGAATGGAAATCTAAATACTTTAATTAGTCTGGACACTTCTGCTTGTTTATAAATGTTATCAATTATTGCATAAGTTTTTATGATTTGGTCTTTTGCTTCATTTAAACTGATTTCAGAAAAATTTGGATGATTATAACTATGGTTTCCGATAATAAAACCTTTTCTGATGGCATCAATTACAAAATCGATTCTATTTCCCAGTTTTCTACCCTCACAGAAAAATATTGCTGGAATATGCATTTCTACTAAATAATTAACTACTTCTTCAAAATTCTCTGAAGGACTATCATCAATCGTTAAATAACCTATCTTTTTATTCAATTTATTCACCATCTCAGAAAATTTCTAATTATACCTAATGTTTGGCGTGTGTGGTGCTCTTCTTGCTTCTCTTTCACTCGGAGCAATGACACGTTTGTTAGCAGCATCTTTTCTATTTCAGCAGCAAACATTTTTTCACTGCTTCAGTTTTGCCGTTCACTATTAATTTGTATAGATAAACTCCTGTACTAAG
>DAOUUD010000111.1 GCA_030668345.1 Candidatus Cloacimonadota bacterium
AATCCGCTTCATTAAATATCGGGGCATTTGGGTCTTTATTGATTGCAATTATGGTTTCAGCTCCCTTCATTCCGGAAACATGCTGAAAAGCACCTGAAATACCTATCGCAATATATAATTTGGGTTTAATTGTCTTACCGGATGAACCTACCTGTCTGTCTTTGGGAAGCCAATCAGCATCTACGATCGGTCTGGAACATGCTACAACACCACCGATTGCATCAGCGAATTCTTCTACCAGAGCAAGATTTTCCTGTTCTTTAATTCCTCTGCCAATACCAATAACAACATCCGATTTTGTAATATCTACATCGCCAGCAGGAGCTTCTATATATTCCACGAATTTGCGATAGTCGGGTTCAGTAACAGAAGTATCGATATTTGCAATCTCAGTTTTCAGATTACTTTCCTCTGCCAGGAAACAACCTGCTCTCACAGTAAATAAATACGAAGGATTATCTCGAACTGTAACTTTTGCATTGAGCTTTCCATCATACACTTGCCGGGTAACTGTTATTTTATTATCAACAACATCGATATCAAGGCAATCTGTAGTGAAAGGTATTTCTAATTGAGTGGCAAGGGCAGGACAAATATCCATTCCGAAAGCTGTATTACCCATTAAAGTGATGAAAGGATTTCCTTTCTTGATCAAATCTGAAAGGGCAACTTGATAGGATTCGGAGTTAAAATCTTTAAAAACTTTGCTATTAATAACGAGGATACGATGTACCTGTGATTTGATTTTTTCCACGAGATTTTCTGTATTATGTCCAAGAATTAATGCAGTAAGGTTGGAGTTCGTTTTTTCTGCAAGCTTTCTACCGCAACTCAGCAGTTCAAAGCTAATATCCCTGATTTTCCCCTGACGATGTTCTATAAGTACAAATATTTCAGACATTTCTACCTCCGTTATATCAAACCTTTTTCTTTAAATATCTTAGCAAGTTTAGATGCAGATTCGGCAGGACTTCCAGTGAGAAATTCTATTTCTTTTGTTTTGGGTGGAATGAATAGCTCTTCGATTTGAGTGTTAAGTAGTAGATTTTCTTTTTCAATTTCTTCCTTACCTATCACTTTGATTTCCTTTTTTGCTGCTCTTCTGATTGCAATCAGAGATGCATACCGGGGTTCATTTATACCAGTTTGAATGGTGCATAAAGCAGGCAGTGAAATATCGAGATGTTCCGTCAAACCACCTTCAAGTTCTCTATGAACATGAGCTCTTTTTTCTGAAGTATCGATATTGATAACAAGAGATGCATGAGGAATATCTAATAGTTCAGCCAATGTAACACCAACCTGGGAATAAGCATCATCTGTAGCTATACATCCGGTGAAAATCAGATCATAATTTAAATCACTAATTGCAGATTTAAGGATCTGTGCTGTTTTGTATCCATCAAGCTCGTCAAAATCTTCTGCTTTTATCCTGATCGCATTATCTGCACCTTTTGCTAAAGCTATACGCAGAGTATCCTCTGTATCTTGATGACCCAGAGAAATTACAGTTATTGTACCACCAAATTTTTCTTTAATAAGAACTGCTTCCTCCAGTGCATAGGAATCCGACTCATTCATATCAAAGCTCAATCGGTCTTTTTCTATGTCCTTTCCAGAGGAATCTATTGTAACATCTGCTTCAGCGGTCTGGGGAACTCTTTTAATACAAACAATTATATCCAAAATAACCTCCCAATTTTAAAAATCCAAAATAACTAAAATTCCTAAAAGCCTGAAACCTTCCGAACGGTAAAAACCTTCGGAACGGTTTGTTAAAGATTTCTATCTTAAAAGCTCACTTGCAATAACCACTTTTTGAATTTCTGAAGTTCCTTCGTATAATTCCAGGATTTTAGCATCGCGGTACAATCTTTCTACAGTATAATCTTTGGAATATCCATAGCCACCGAAAATCTGGACAGCTTTTCGAGTAACGTCTACTGCAATATTTGCTGCGTAATATTTTGCCATGGCAGCTTCTTTGGAAAATCTTTTTATTCCTGCATCTTTACACCATGCAGCATTATAGACAAGCAACCTGGCAGCATGGATTTGAGTAGCCATTTCAGCAAGCATATTCTGTATCATTTCAAATTTACAAATAGGTTTACCAAAAGCCACTCGTTCTTTGGAGTATTTTACAGCTTCATCTAAAGCTGCCTGGGAGACTCCCACTGCTTGAGCACCAATATCGATACGGGAAACATCAAGAGTATTCATACAAATATAAAATCCCTGTCCTTCTTCTCCTAATAAATTTTCTTTGGGTACTTTGCAGTCTTCAAAGATCAATTCACAGTTTCCGGTTGCTCTAATTCCCATCAGGTTTTCGTGATTACCAAGAGAAAAACCAGGAGTATCTCGATCAACAATAAATGCACTCATCCCTTTATGTTTGAGTTCTTTATCAGTATAAGCAAAAACTATAAAAATTCCAGCTTCCGTACCATTGGTAATAAATCTTTTTGTGCCATTTAATATGTAATGATCTCCTTCTAATTTTGCAGTAGTTTCCATTGCTGCTACATCAGATCCTGCGTTTGGTTCAGTAATTCCCATAGCTCCGATCTTTTTTCCTGAACAGAGAAGTGGAAGATATTTTTGTTTTTGCTCTTCTGTTCCGAACTGTAAGATAGGATATGCAGTAAGAGAGTTGTTGACCGCAACAATTACACCTGTAGAAGCACAAGCTCTGGAGATTTCTTCAATAGCTATTGCCAGAGAAACAAAATCAAATTCTGAACCGCCGTATTTCTCGGGAATAAAAATGCCGAGTAAACCGAGCTCTGCCAGTTTCTTTATGCTTTCTTTTGGAAATTCACCAGAAACATCGATTTCCGGTGCTAATGGTGCAAGTTCGTTTTCGGCAAATTTTCTGACCTCAGATTGAAGCATCTTCTGGTCATTAGTTAATTCAAAATTCATAACTTCTCCTTTCTTTATATTTTTATTATTTTCCTAATATTTGTCTTGCAATTACAATTTTTTGAATTTCGGAAGTTCCTTCTCCGATTTCCATAAGTTTTTCATCCCGGATGAACCGCTCAACAGGATATTCCTTAGTAAGTCCTAACATCCCATGAAGCTCGATTGCTGTGTTTGTTGCTTTCATACCGATCAATGAAGCATAATATTTTCCCATGGCAGCTTCTTTAGTTAAAGGTCTTCCTGCATCTTTCAGTTCAGCAGCCTGATAGATAAGTAAACGGGCAGCCTCGATCTCAGTTCCTATTTCAGCGATGGTGGATTGTATGGATTGTTGTCGGGATAACAGTTTATTAGATATTGAATGGGATTTCACAAACTTTACAGCATATTCAAGGGCACCCTGAGCGATTCCCAGAGCAAGAGCACCGATGGAAATTCTACCACCATCGAGTGTTTGCATGAAAATTTTGAAACCATCACCTTCTTCGCCAAGAAGATTTTCCCTGGGGATCTTACAATCTTCAAAAATCAATTCTGAAGTAATCGAACCCCGCAAACCCATTTTATCTTCTTCTTTTCCCAGTATGAACCCCGGAGTTCCTTTTTCCACCACAAAGGCAGAAATTCCCTGATAACCCAATGATGGGTCTTTTGTGGCAGTAAGTACAATTACATCGGCAACATGACCGGAAGTGATAAAGCACTTCGTTCCATTTATTATATATTCATCACCAACCAGTTTTGCAGTGGTTTCGGTGGCAGAGGCATCACTTCCTGCATTCGGTTCTGTTAATCCGAAAGAACCTATCTTTTCACCTTTTGCAAGCGGAATAAGCCACTTCTGTTTCTGAGATTCGTTACCTGCCTGATATATCGGAGCAACAGCAAGTGAAGTATGAGCAGCAAAAAAGATTCCTGTAGAACCACAAGCCCTGCTTACTTCTTCTACTGCAATTGCATAAGATAATGTATCAAGACCTGCACCACCGTATTTTTTGGGAACAAATAAACCATACAGATCCATTTCTCCCATTTTCTTTACTAAGTCATGCGGAAATTCACTGTTCAGATCAAGGTCTTTTGCTCTTGGAGCTACAACATTATCAGAGAACTCTTTGAGTTTTTCTCGAAAGGCTAAATGCTTTTCACTTAAGATCATTTTAATAACTCTTTTGCTATTTGAGATTTTGAGATCCTTGGTGATGTTTCCAATAACTGCAGAACTTTTGCATCCCGGAAATAACGTTCCAGTGGATAATCTTTCATATAGCCATATCCACCATGAACCTGTATGGAATTTAGACCTGCAAATACACCTAAATCTCCACAATAGATCCGGGTAATTTTTGAAGCTATTCCAAAGTCTTCCCCTTTATCTACTTTAGAGGCTACATCATAAACCAGCAATCTTGCGGTTTCTATTTTCATTTTTATTTCGGACATCATCTCCTGGACCATAGGAAATTCACAAATTCTATGACCAAATTGCACACGTTCTTTGGAATATTTAATTGCAGTTTCCAGTGCTGTTTGAGCAATTCCCAGAGAGATAGCAGAGAAACCTATATTTGCATAATCACGAATTTCGGATTGAATCTTTCCACCTTTATCATCTGGGATGAAACAAGCTTCTTTAGTTAATTTTAGATCTTTGAATTCTGCACCTGCAAAACCGGCTGCTCTCATTCCCAGAAGATTTTTTGAAGATAGATGTATTCCTTTAATATCGTTCTCTATTATATAAAATTTATTAACATCTGAAGTTGAAACCGGCATTATAAAAAAGTCTGCAGATTCACCATTTAATAAAAATTCTCTATGTCCCGAAAAATTAAAATTATCACCTTCTGCTTTCAGGTCGTTTTTTTCTTCCGGCAAGTCTATTTCCGGTTCGCAGATAAATCCTCCGATTTCACCATTTGAAAGTCTGTTCAAATACTTTTCTTTAAAAGATTCATTAGCATATTTCATTAAAGGATAGGCTACCATACAATTATTTACAACGAGAATTGTACCGATCGAAGCACAGATTTTAGATATTTCTTCAACGGCAATACAAAGGCTGGTTACATCTAATTCAACTCCACCGTATTTTTCGGGAATTATTAAACTCGATAATCCCAATTCGGATAATTTACCGATTATATCTTCAGGGAAAACTCCATTCTCTTCAATCTCTTCAGCAATTGGTTCAAGTTCCGATGTGGCAAATTTTCTGAATTCATCCCGAATCATTTTTTGTTCATTATTAAGATTTATTAAACTCACTAAGCCTCCCTGGGTAAGTTTTTATTCTGTTAAAACCGGTTATTTTAAATATCACCAAAACTCCCTTTTATTCCCCCTTCCGTCTACGTACAAGACTACGCCGGACAGGTCTGAAGGGGGATTCAATTGAACTCCCCTTTGTAAGGGGAGACTTAGAGGGGTTTGACAAGCTGAATAAATTTTCTGGATTCCCATATTTTTTTTACCAAAACAATATTAACCGATCAGGAATTTTTTTGATTTTTTTGGTATACTGGAATCAGTTAGAATTTTTCGGAGAGAATCCATGTATTCAAAATATTTTTCCTCTTCTAATTCTTCTGATGTTACTTCCGATTTATTAATTGCCTTAAAATTCTTAACAAAATTAGTTAAGATTTGATTAATTAATTCTGAAAATGGAATACCGTTTGTCTTTGCAATATTTTTTATTTCTTTGCTAACTTTAATATCTAAATCGATTGTAGTTTTTTCCAGTTGTCTCTCTGTTTTATCTTTTTTCAACATTTGTCCTCCTGAAAACATTTATTATGAATATTAATTTAATTATCACAATCTTAAAGCGAAAACAGAATGATAATGTCAAGAAATTTAGTAACATCATGAATAATAAACAATATTAATAAATCAATCATCATTAGCTTCCAACTAATGCAGCTACTGCAATAGAGTAGAATTTTGATTCATCGCTATCACTTCGTGAAGTTAATACAACCGGCACTTTTGCTCCGGTAATAATACCTGCCATTTTTGCGTTTGCCAGATATACACCTGCTTTATAAAAGGAATTACAAGCCTCGATGTTCCCAAAAACAATGGCATCTGCATCACCTCCAACAGGACTATCGAAACCTTTAGTTATACAAGA
>DAOUUD010000094.1 GCA_030668345.1 Candidatus Cloacimonadota bacterium
GAAATTTATGCAGGAGAAATTGATTTCCTAACCGATGAGAATTCTTACAATTTGGAATCTCTGCAGAAGTATGATAACATCATTATTTATAAAAAACAAAATCTTTCCGGAAAACTGAAATTTATTTTAGATAAACTGAACCAGCAGCAAAAGGGAATTCTCTTTCTGACTGATAGACAGCTTTCACAGGATTGGAAATCTTACCTTGGAACTGCATTCAAAGCAGATTTCCAAGATTTTGTGCACAATACGAAAACACTAAACATTAACTATGCTAATAAATACCATCCCATCACTACTCTCCTGAAAAATGTTAAAGCGATCGGCATTAATGACACCTGGAAAGTGAAAACGAGATCGAACGTGCTGCTCAGCACAAAAGAATATCCGCTGGCTCTGGAAAATGAAGATTCCTGCCTGTGGCTGTTCGACGTCAAAAGTCTGCAGAGTTCGTTCCTGCTCGATCCTGCCTTTCCTGTTTTTGCTTATAATTCGCTGGTGTTCACATCCGGTAGTACAAAAAGCACATCCAATATCATCATGGGGAAAACATTCCGGTTGAATGAAGGTATGCTTGAACTGCCCGATGGCACCTCTATACAGATCAATAAACCAAATTATAAACCCGGTAAAACGGGAATTTATAAAGCCGAAACCGCTACCTTTGCCGTGAACCTGGATTACAATGAAAGTGACTATACCCGACTGGAAAAAATTCAAACAAAAAATATTCACCTTCTTGGAAAAAACTGGGAGAATGAAGTATTGCAATCCCGCTACGGTTTTGAATTATGGAAATACCTGCTGCTTTTTGTGCTCATCCTTTTTATACTGGAAATGCTCCTTGTGAAGAAGGAAGAGAGGAAATAGCAGTAATTATATTTTCTCTCGTTTATAAACCTCCATTTACTAATGAGATTGCTTCGCTTGAAACAGCATCCGGCAGCTGCCGGACGCAAAGACATTCTTCTATCTCTCATATCAAAGCCCCAGCCTGTCGGGGCGTAGTTTACGGAGACTGGCTTTGATACGCATTTCATTTTTTGGAGGTTACCAAGCTGGGGCTTGGTAACCAGAGTATAAAAAGAACAAAATGACTTTGAAATTTTTTCAAAAGATGCCTGATTATTTATTTTATTTGACAACATTCCAATAATTCTACGAATTAAATTCATAATAAAAAAATACAAAGGACACATATGGCAAAAGTAATCGTAAAGAAGATCGATAAAGTTTTTGAAAACGGATTTCAGGCAGTTAAGCAAGCAGACTTCGTAGCAGAAGATAAAGAATTCGTAATATTAGTAGGTCCCTCCGGTTGCGGCAAAACCACCACACTTAGAATGATAGCCGGATTGGAAACCATCACCAATGGTGAGATTTTCATAGGTGACAGAAAGGTTAACGATGTGCTTCCCAAAGACCGTGATATCGCCATGGTCTTCCAGAACTATGCACTCTATCCGCATATGACGGTTTATGATAACATGGCGTTCGCCCTGAAACTGAGAAAATTTCCCAAAGAAGAGATAGATAAAATCGTGAAAGAATCTGCCAAACTACTGGAAATAGAGGAGTTGCTGGATCGCAAACCCAAACAGCTTTCGGGTGGTCAAAGACAAAGGGTTGCACTGGGCAGAGCTATTGTTCGTAAACCCAAGGTGTTTCTGTTTGATGAGCCACTTTCCAACCTGGATGCCAAGCTGCGTGTTCAGATGCGAGCAGAGATCATTAAACTGCACAAGAAACTGGATACAACCATAATTTACGTAACTCACGACCAGGTGGAAGCTATGACCATGGCTGATAAAATGGTGGTAATGGAAGATGGTATCATTCAGCAGATAGCCGGTCCTCTGGAAATTTATAATAATCCACGAAACCTTTTTGTAGCCGGCTTTGTGGGCAGTCCTGCCATAAACAGGTTCCAAGGAAAAATAATAGAAGAAAAAGGTGATCTATACTTTGCTAATGGTGATTTCAAAGTAAAGATACTTGATGCTGCTCATCTCAAGAAATACATTGGTAAAGAAGTTATCATGGGAATCCGCCCCGAAGATATTTACGATTCCGCTTTCGACCAGATGGCAGAATTCCCGCAAAAGATAGAAGCCTTGTGTGAAGTAGTAGAACCAACTGGTAACGAATTCATTGTCTTCCTGGCTACTGAGAATTCCAAGCTCACTGCCAGATTCGATCCTAAAAAATATCCTGAGATAGATGCAAAGATGAAAATTACTCTCGATATGAAAAAAGCTCATTTCTTTGATACGGAAACGGAGGGAAAAATTTAAAATGGGAACTCAACAAATTTTATTAATAGTATTAGCTGTAATAATTGTGGGGATTGCTGTAGCAGTAGGATTGATCATGTTTAATCAGAATGCTATCAGATCCAATCGTAATGCTTGTATTGCCGATTCGAACAACTTCACTACAAAAGCATTAGCCTGGTGGAGAACCGCTGATACCCAGGGAGGAGGAAACCAGGTAATTTTAAATAATGATAGTCTGGATAATTTAGGCGTTTACATTGGATATGGTTACGATGTAGCAGTAAATACTCTCTATACCGCAAATGGCAGCTTTGTATTAAGTAATGCCGGTAGCAATAACTTACAAATCGAAGCCACAGGAAATGAAAACATCAATGGAAACCCTGTCCAGATAATATTAATTGCTAATTTAGCATCCGGAGATATCTCAATTCAAATAATAAATTGAATTATGTAGTATATTTTAGATTATACGAACTTTTTCATAAAGGAGGATCTATGAAAAAAAATGTGATCTTATTTTCCGGAGTTATAATTCTTTTTATGTTTGCCACGCTTTCCGCACAATCCTGTGACATTTTGTATTTCTGTGAACGATACGACACTGAAATGGGTGAAGTTAATGCAGGTGACAGATTCTACAGCGGCAACCTGACCGTGATGACCCTACTGGCTGCTCCTGTTTATTATACCAAAATTTACATTCAACTGGATAAATACAACCCGCGTAATGGTGAGTTTGAATATTACAGCGACGTGGAATTCACCGTAGAACCGGACATGGATTATATGTATTTCAATGATGTTTACTTTGGTGAGAAGGGTTTCTACAGAGTATTCATGCTCGACCCTACCAAAAATAACATAGTGAGTGCCATCGTAGAAATTATCTGATCTTACTTTTTGTTAATTCTACACAATAATGCAGTTTAATTGAAGCTGGCTTTTTCACCCTGTTTAATTTAATTTTTATGGGAGAACCGGTATGAGAAAAACAATACTAATTCTGCTTTTTGAATTAATATTTATAACTGTTTGTGCGCTACCTTCTTTACCACTGCCTTTTCTTTCCGGTAAACCCGGAGGAGATTTTTTCCGGGAACAATCTGAGTTTAATAAGATCAAGCTCACCGATTTTACACATATTTCGGATATGGGTTACAGCATAAGAGCTAATGTATATTTTGGTGGTCAGCTCGATCACAGCAGCGGTTATGGAAATTATCACTTGGGAACTGTCTGGCGGAATATCAGAAATAATCTTTCAATTTCATCTCAGTTCTATGCAGACCTCGAGCATAGCATTCCTGCCACGTTCGAATTCCGGATCGAAGAATACCGTATAGAATTAAATATTTCCGGTGATGCCGGTCCCCAGTCCGATCTGGGAAAGATCACTTTCGATAAGTATCTGAACGTAGAAGTATTACAAAAACCCATCTTTGTGTTCGCAGAACCACAGGCAAAATTCAAAACTAACCAGGACACACTTCTAAAGCCCACCGTGGCCATATTTACCGGAATAGGTTTTGGAAAAATGTACCCTTCGGCGGAACATCAACGTGTTTCAGATTTCCTTCTGATATTGGAAGAGAACGATTTACTTCTCAGAGAAATTACACAGGAAGAATATAAGATACTGATGTTCATAATAAAAAATCGTTGGCAGGGTTACAAAGAAACCGATCTTGCCCTGGAAAAAATGGAAGAAATGGGATTATTGAAAGAATTTCCTTCCCGCGCTGTACTTACTTCTTTAACTCAATCTATCGAGAGCTCATTTGAATATATGGAAACCGGTTCCGATGCAAGAGCGGGAATAAATTATAATTTTACCACCGGTGAAACCGTCTATATTGGCGTTACCGGTGACGATGAAGAAGAAGAAAAAAAAGATGAACCGCTCAGGATCTCATTTATTTATAGAGAATCATATCAAAAAGACAAATTCCTGATAGCTCCCTGGTTCTCACTTTTCCAGGAACTTAAACCGGATATCATTACTTTTGCCAATCTCGGTTCGGAAATAATTTTTCAGAAAAGCCCCCGGATGAAATACTTTTTAAAGGATAAATTCACTTTCTATTATGGGAACGATTACACATCGTTTTCTAATAATCTGAAAGCCGGAACTTATTTTGAAATTGTTGCCCTGCTTGGTGCCTGTTTATCCGGTGAAATATTTGCCAGAAAAGATTACAGACCCAGGTTCAGCATCCAGTTCAACCTCGGTATAGGAATGCTGGACCTGTAATTTAATTTGCTTTAATTTCTTAATTGAAAAGAAAAAATATAAAGAAGTTCTATCTCTTCTCTTGGATAGAACTGAGAGAAAACAGAAACGTATAGTTATCTGATCTAAAGGAAGTATTATGAGAAAATTAATTCTTTTCATCCTTATAATTATTTATTCCACTCTCTCCGCCATCGACTTGAACCTTCCCGTTTCTGCCGTACAGAATGCAACTTCGGGATTGGTTCTGTTGTATCCCGAACCATCTGCTTCTGCTGTGAATCCGGCTGTGAACAACCCCGGAATTATCATTTCCGCCACCTATCTTTATTGGTTGAAAGACCTGCCCTGCTATAATATTCACTCTGGGTTGCGTTATAAGGATTTTGGCTTTTACCTGGGAAATTCTTTCCTGGATCATTCGCTTTACCGGGAGAACAGCAGCAATGCCGGTTTCAGTTATCATTACCAGGATTTATCGGTAGGCATCGGACTGAGGTGGCTTTACAACCGGGTAGAAAATTACCACGAAGATAGTTCTGTCATCACAGATCTTGGTAGCAAATGGATAAACGGTAAAATTCAAACCGGTTTTTCTATCCGCAATATTTCGCAATCTTCTTTCCTAAATATGAAACTGCCGGTGGTCTATTTGTGGGAGAGTACTTTTCAGGTTTCCCCGGAAAGCAGTTTTGCCGTTGGTCTCGAGAAAGAAGACAGCTTCAATTTTTCTTTCAAATTTGCTGCCCGCTACAATCTGTTCAGCATGCTCACCATTCTCACAAGTTACCAGTATGAGCCGGACAGGCTGGGATTTGGGCTGGTTTTTAATGTGTTGAATATGAAGGTAATTTACAGTTTCAGAACCCACCAATACATGGATATTACGCACCATATCTCGGTTGGTTATGCTTTTAAAAATTAAAGTAATTCTAATATTTATTATTATTTGCACCTTCCTTTTGGCTCAAGATGCCGAAGAAACGATATTCTCTTCAGAGGACGGAACATATCATCCCACCGAACTCATTGAAACGCTTTTGAGTCTTAAAAATTCGCCTTTAAACATCAATAATGCTTCCCGTGTAGAATTAACGGAGTTACCCTGGCTTTCCGAACTCGATATAGGAAAGATCATTAAATCAAGGAAAATAAAACCTATCTCCGGCTGGAAAGAATTGCAGAATATCGGTATAAATGAGATCACTATTTCGGAAATAAAAGATTACATTATTTTCAGAGACAAACCCGGGCTCAAACTGAACCAGAGGACCCGCGGAGAATATAGTGAAAGCAAAGATAACATTGAATCCACTTTAAAATATTACCAGAGAACCATTTTTGAATACGATAAATTCAGCTTCGGGTTCCTCTCTCAAAAAGATGAAGGTGAAAAAGACCCTATAGATTTTTATTCTTACTTTATCGAATATAATGGCAATAAAATACACAGCGTGCTGGGAAAATACCGGTTAGCTGAGGGACAGGGTATTATCTTTGCACCCAAGCTTGGAATGTCAAAAAGCAGTGCTGCTACGTCTGTTGCCGTAAAAAAATACAAAGCAATTAAACCTTACACCAGCTCGTATGAAATATGGGAATTGGAAGGTGCGGCTGCAAATATCGATCTGGGAAATTTCGAAATTATCCCATTTTATTCCTCTACAAAATTAAGTGCCAACCTCGATTCGTTGTCGCAGATAACTTCCTTTAACGAAAGCGGTCTTCACCTTGATGAAGAGAATAAGAACAACGTTAAAGAAACCATTTACGGCTCTTCCATAAATTACAATTGGGAACATAATTCGCTGGGTGTGGTGTGTTCAAATTTTAAGTTCGATCATAAATTTAAAGATCCCCAAAAAGCTGCTGAATACAACGCTGTCGGTTTGAATTTCCTTTTAAATAAAAACACCTTCCCCACCTTTGGAGAACTGGCACAAGCAGATGATAAATTAGCCGGACTGATCGGTACAAAATTCGGGGATAATAAGCTGAAGCATCTGGTTCTGTTCCGCTATTATGAAAAGAATTTCCCCACCTGGCATGGTAACCCTTTCTCTACGCAGAGCAAATTCGATAACGAAGTTGGGTTGTACTACGGCATCACCCTGGTTCCCTTTGCAAGAACAAAAATAAACTGCTATTTTGATTTGTGGGATTTCCCTGAGACACGTTATTTTGAGAAAATGCCCACGGTGGGTAGTGAGCAATTCCTGCAGGTAGAAACACGCTTCAAAACAAACAGCCTGCGGCTGACCTTGCAGCA
>DAOUUD010000055.1 GCA_030668345.1 Candidatus Cloacimonadota bacterium
TATCACAGGAATGAAATCCGGAATGATATCGATCGGTGAAATGATATAAGCAATAATTCCTCCCACCATAAATTTCTGAGAAGATGGTACGCGCTTATCTACTGCTAATCGGCAGAGCAGTATGAAGAAATCTGGTAATGAGAGCAGGTATTCCGCAAATTTACTGCCGGTTTTTCCGCCTTTTTCATTAGCGAATTTCAGGATTCTCTTTCTTAGAGTTTCATAAAATTTCATCTGCTTTTTATCTGAGAAAACAACTTTCTCATCGATCACTTTTTTCTCTTCTTTGGGAATTTCTTTAGCTTTAACCTCTTCGATTTTGGGGTCTTCTGCCGGTTCGATCTTGATTTCTTTATTCATTATAATCTCCTTTTATACAATAAATTCAATTCCTTTTTCATTCACATCATTTTTCTTGTATTCAACCATTGCTCCTCCTATTTAATTGTAGATAACTATATTTGATTTTATAATTGAAATTTCAACATTATTAGAATTATAAACATAGCATTTTAGAGCAGCAATTCCAGATTGACTTCCAGCATACATTGTTACCGATGCAATACCATCAACAGATCGAACCGAAAGAGAATCGGTTGTATTATAGAGTATTCCATTTAAATTTGTGCCTTCGGGTCTGGATAATAATTTGAACCAAACATCATAATCTCTTTGAACATAAATTTCATTGCTGTCTAGAAGAGCTACCTGAAACTCGAAGAAATCTGTTATGTAATTTTGACTAGATACAGAATAAAGGGAACTCACATCATCATAAAAGAAGTTAATGCTTGCTTCAATGGTTTCAGAATAATCATCGTTTGAGTACGCTGCAATACTATAAGAGTAATTGCCGATTGCCACTAACTCTGAATCTATAAGTGATGTTGTATTCTCAGGTAATGTTTGATAATTTTCTTCCCATTCATTTTCACCAATTTTTCTATCGATTCGAAAACCTTCTTCAGCCGAACTGTTATCCTGCCAGGTTAAATGGATGCTTTCAAGATCGATCTGTTCTAAAGTAAAGTTTGATGGTTCGGTTAAACTATCATCAGGAGAAGTTGATACTTTAGTACACGATGATGTAATAAAAACAACAAGTAATACAAACCAAATTTTTGTTTTCATATTCTTTACCTCAATATAAATTGCGGAAGCCATTATTAACTTCCGCATAGTTCCTATTATTTCAAACCAGCTAGAAGTTCTCTGGTTTTATTAACTTTAGTCTCGATCTCAGAAAACTTCTCTTTCTCTTTTTGAACAATTTCTTCCGGTGCATTTGCAATAAACTTCACATTATTCAATTTATCGGAAATCATTTTTAATTCTTTTTCTAATTTGATAAGCTGCTTTGTATTCTTCATTTTAAAAGTTTTCTTTATTTCTACTGTAACATATGTAAGTAATGTTGATATTTTAATATTTCTCACAGATGATGCTATGTATTCTTCACCAAATTTTGAACCAGAATTATATGTAATCTCAATTACGTTTGCAAGTTTCGAAAAGTAATCTTCATTATTTCTAATAACTTGTTCTTGATCAATAAGAATATCATCAAAAAGAAACCCCGTCTTAGTAATTATTGGAATACCAATATCTTTCCGCATAGATCTGATTTCAGTAATTAATTCCTGAATTAGTTTCATATCCTCATCTATTTTTCTGTTTATCAAAGACTTATTCTGCTTTGGAAAAGTTGCCAGAACAATCGTTTCTTCATCCATAGGAAAATATTTTTTGATTCCTTGCCAAATTTCTTCAGCAATAAACGGCATTATTGGTTGAAGCAGTCGCATAGAATTTTGAAGAACATCTAAAAGAATATATTTGGTAGCTAATTGAGCTTTTTTATCTTCTTCATTATAAATCCTGTCTTTGGAAAGTTCCAGGTACCAACTGCAGAATTCCTTCCAGATGAAATCCATCAGGATATTGGCAGCATCATTAAAGCGAAGAGATTCATAGTTCTTGCGTGTATCTTCGATAACTTCGTTCAACCTGCTGTATATCCATTTATCTGCCAATTCCAGCTTTAGTTCATCTCTTATTGGAAGACCTTCGATCTTTTCTGCATTCATCATTATAAAGCGATAGGCATTCCATATTTTGTTAGCAAAATTCCGCCCTGTTTCCAGGATGGAATTGGAATAATAACTGTCCTGTCCTTTGGGACTGGCAAAGATAATGCTGAATCGAAGTGCATCTGCTCCCACGTTCTCAATTATATCCAATGGGTCGGGTGAATTTCCCAGGGATTTGCTCATTTTTATTCCTTTCTCATCGCGAACCATCCCGTGTAGAAGAACAGTATCGAAAGGTATTTTGTCTTTGAATTCAAGTGTAGCCATTATCATCCTGGCAACCCACAGGTAGATAATATCAGGACCTGTTACCAGTAAATTAGTAGGCAGATAATATTCGAGTTCTTCCGTTTCTTCGGGCCAGCCAAAGGTAGAAAAAGGCCAAAGCCAGCTTGAGAACCAGGTATCAAGAACATCTTCATCCTGTTTAAATTCTTTATGACCGCACTTGGGACAGGTTGTCGGTTCCACTTTTGCAACCACGATCTCATCGCAGTTCTGGCAATAGTAAACCGGAATTCTGTGACCCCACCAGATCTGGCGGGAAATACACCAATCTCGAACGTTCTCCATCCAGTGATAATAAACCTTTGTCCATCTAGCAGGATGAAATTTAATAGTACCGTCTTTAACAACTTCAATAGCTCTTTTGGCAAGAGGTTTCATTTTAACGAACCACTGATCTGAAAGATATGGTTCAATGATCGTATCGCAGCGGTAGCATTGACCTACAGCATGTTCATGAGTTTTTATCTTTCCCAGAAGTCCTTTTTCTTTTAATCCCTGAACGATCTTTTCACGTGCATCAAACCTATCGAGTCCCACAAATTCTTTGCCAGCATTTTCATTCATCACGCCGTGTTCATCGATAACAATAACCTGCTCAAGATCGTGCCGCAAACCTATCTCGTAGTCGTTGGGATCGTGAGCGGGAGTAACTTTCACACAGCCACTGCCAAATTCCATATCTACAAATTCATCTGCAATGATCGGGATTTCACGTTCAATAAACGGAAGAATAACGGTTTTCCCGATCAGGTCTTTATAGCGTTTATCTTTGGGATTAACAGCTACGGCTGTATCTCCCAGCATCGTCTCGGGGCGGGTTGTTGCCACTGTTACGTATCCATTTCCATCTTTGAAAGGATACTTCAGATCCCAGAGAAAACCCTTTTCATCTTCATGTTCTACTTCATCATTGGAAAGAGCTGTAACACAGCGTGGACACCAATTGATAATGCGTTTCCCCTTGTAGATAAGTCCTTTCTCATATAATGTTATGAACACTTCTTTCACCGCTTCAGAAAGTCCTTCATCCAATGTGAATCGCTGCTTTGTCCAGTCGCAGGAACATCCGAGCTGCTTGAGTTGTTCGATTATCAGACCACCTTTATTTTCCTTCCATTTCCAGATACGTTTTATCAGTTCTTCCCTACCTATCTCATGCCTGGTCTTACCCTCTTTTGCCAGTTCTTTTTCTACCATGTTCTGCGTTGCGATGCCTGCATGATCAACACCCGGCAACCATAAGGTGGGAATTCCGGTCATTCTTTTGTAACGTATCATCACGTCCTGAAGAGTATTGTTCAGAACATGTCCCATGTGCAGGATATTCGTAACATTCGGAGGAGGTATCAAAACCGTAAAAGGCTTTTTATCTATATCGATCTCAGGTGTAAAATATCCCTTTTCTATCCAGTGTTCATACCACTTCTTTTCTATTTTTTGTGGTTCGTATTTTTTATTTATTTCCATATTATTTGTCCCTGTTTGTTTATAAATGTTTAATTTTTTTCACTTCTTCAATAAAATACCTGTGTGATGGGAAAACAATGTACGGCAACTGATCCAGAGACATATAGCACGCTTCGGCTGCATCATCTCCAGCCTGAAGCTCACCTCCCGTTATCCGCATCAGAAATCCGAAGGAAATAACTTTTTCATAGATAGGTGAAAAATCCGGATAATAACCCAGGGATTCTTCGATCTCGCCAATTAACCCGGTTTCTTCCTGCATTTCCTCCACAGCACAATCCTCGGGATCCTGATCGATCTCGATATAACCGCTAGGAAGAGCCCATTTGCCAATTCCGGGTTCAAATTTTCTCTTGATTATCACTACTTCAGTTTTCTCATTTAAAATAACACATGCCGAAGCTGGAATGGGATTTTTGTAATATGTCCAGCCACAGTTATTACATTGCGGACGCAGTTTCTTTTCATAGTCGTTCTTATTTTCTAATTTGCTGCCACATTGAACGCAATAATTTATTCCTTTGTACCTGCTTTTATTAAAATCCATTTTATTTCTTTCCCATGAAATTAAGTTTCATTAATTCCACCACTTGATAAAGCTACGATAGAATACCCTGAACAGAGTTGGAATATCCATCAGCATATTTGTGTATGAAGCATTAGCCAGAGGGCAATAACATTCCTTGTTTTTAACTGATAATCGTTCCTTTTTCATCTTCTTATTGAACCATATTTTCCTTAAATTGTAGTCATTCTCACGCAAATTTCCAAGCGATTGTGCTTTAATACAGCAAATCCATACATCTCCCTCAGGTGAGATCTGTGCAGATGCGATACCGGAATAACAAGGAATAACCTGTTTCCTATCTCTTAATATTTTTTTTACCAGGTTGTAATATTCAATCCTGAAAGCTTGTGTAATTTTATTCATACCGCTGAATTTTCCATTTTTGATCCTGTGAATAAGATAATCAATTGCAGAGCGATAAGATATCATATCTGGGGTTATATTGGAATTCACAGTAGAAAGTTCGTTTCTCTCTTCAGCAATTTCGGTAATGTAAGAATCAGGTCCAAGCTGTATAAGTTCGTTGGCAATGCTGGAAAATTCCTTCACATTAAAGCGTGAAATAACCGTGTGAATACCAACCGTAAGGTTCTTATATTTGAGTTCTTTAAGTTTCTTGAAAGTTCTAATTATTTTATTATAATTTCCGGGAACCTGCCTGAGCTCGTCGTGCTGCTGGCCAATGCCATCGATAGAAAGATTAATGATGATCTGAGTTTTAGGGCAATCCTTAGCTATGGCTATAACATCCTCAACGATCTTGCTGGTTAGTATGCCATTTGTAGGAATATTAATGATCTTTGGCCGGGAGTATTTGTAAATTACTCTGCAGAGTTCTACCAGGTCTATTCGCAGGAACGGCTCACCTCCGCTGATAGTGATCCAGTAAGGTGATCTTCCCAGTTTCTTAAAGATGACTTTATATTCATCTATTGTAAGATTTTCTGCTTTCTTCTTCCAGATATTACATGTTTTACAGCGTGAATTGCAGGTGTAAAGCGCACTGATGGTATAATTCATCGGCATTAGTTTGGGAAACCCCAAACTTCGAAACATTCTGTAGGCTAATATTTTAGGTAATAATTCCAGCATTTATTTACTCTCAATTCTTTTTTTCTACGTTCAGGTCTTTTGTAGAAGCTGCGATATCCCATTTATAAGGATTTTTCTTCATGATCTTAAAATCATACCAACCCAGGAATCTACTCCATATTTCAAGGAAGGCAGTTCCAAATAAGAAAAATATTCTGGCAGGATGCTTCCTGATCTCCTGGCAAGCCAATTTGAGAAGAATACCTTTATCCTGTGAAACCACAGAATAATCCTGTGTCTTTTTCAACCACAGGTGCCCTGTTTCTATGCGTCTACGTTGTTTAATAAAATCAGAGATATTCTCCGGTCCTTTATTATAAACAACTGCATCAGGAATATATTTGAGTTCCAGTCCTTTTTCACGTATTATAGCTTCAATGCTTGCTTCATCCACAGCGCTATCGGGTGGGATCTTATCGAAAACACGGCGAAATGCCACCATCTCTCCTAATTTGGGCGAGATAAGAGCCATCTCGTGATGCAGGTTCCACAAAAGATTTACACTATAACCAATGAAAGTGGCAGGATCATTCACAGGTGTGGGTCGTCCGCCCGTCATGCCAATTTTTTCATTAAAGAACGGTTCAACCATCTTCTCGATCGTATCCGGTGCAGGAATCGTATCTGCACTTTCTATAACCAGTATATCCGATTTAGCATGCTCCAAGAAATTATTTATAGATGCGGATTTCCCGCAACGTTCCGGTTCACAGAGCAATTTTATTTTGGAATACTTTTTACAGTAATCCGAGACGATCTCATCGGTTCCATCGGTGGATGCTGTGGAAACAACAATCATTTCTTCGATCTCTATCCTGTTGAGTTGCTGCGCTAGAAGCGCATCCAGTAGCTTACTGATATTAGCAGCTTCATTGAAAGCAAAAACACCGATACTGCAAACTAATTTATTCTTCATTGTTTTCTTTATTATCTACATTTATTTCTTTTGCAACTGCGTTCAATACACCATTTATAAATTTACTGGAACTTCCTGAACAGTATTTTTTTGCGATTTCGATAGCTTCATTCATAGCAATTGCTGGAGCAATCTCTGTTAATGACATTTCATATACAGCGATCCGCATGATGGATAGATCTAATTTGGCTATCCTTTCAAATGTCCAATTTGTGGAATGTTCTTTGATTTTTTTGTCGATGATATCCAAATTTGAAAAGATGTTATTCAAGAGATCCTGAGCAAATTCAAATATCTTAGAATCTTCTTCGATCCCTTTATCAACAGCCATTTCCAGAAGTTTGTTCTTTAATTCTTTAGCATCAATCTGAAACTCATGTGTAACGAATTCCAGCGAATATATTGTTTGAACGGCAATCTCCCGTCCTTTTCTTCTAATGCCCATTTATTCAGCTCCATAGCATATATCAAAAATTCAAAGACACTTAAATTTAAGCTTTTATTAAAGCAAGATTTTTCTGTTTTTTCAAAAAAGAGTAAATTTTTATATTTGACAATAAATGGGGTTACTTTTCATATAAAAAAGAAAATTGATTTCAGAAAAAGGAGATTCAATGAATAAAAAGATTTTCGTTCTGGATACGAACGTTCTGATCCACAATCCACAAGCGATGTTCTCATTTGAAGATAATCGTGTGGTTATTCCCATAACGGTCATCGAGGAAGTTGATAATTTCAAAAGAAGCGTGGATGAAAAAGGAAGAAATGCCAGGCAGATAGGACGCTACCTGGATGATCTTAGAGAAAAAGGCAGCCTTAAAAAGGGAGTTAAAATAGAAGAAGGTGGTATTATACAGGTTGTTTTAAGCCGGAAGGTTTCGGATACGGCAAGTGACATACTGATAACAGATTCAAATGACAACCTGATAATAGGTACGGCATTGTATGTAAAAAAGCAGAATCCTGATGTACCCGTGATCCTGGTTTCCAAAGATGCAAATGTACG
The DNA here is from genome assembly GCA_030668345.1 of Candidatus Cloacimonadota bacterium. Lineage (GTDB taxonomy): Bacteria > Cloacimonadota > Cloacimonadia > Cloacimonadales > TCS61 > JACNIV01. The sequence goes on from DAOUUD010000055.1 coordinate 7,428, forward strand.
CATAAAAGCCGATGCTGTGGGATTGAAAGCAGAGAATTATGAAACTGATAAGATCAATTTCCAGGAACTGTATTGTGGTTACCTGAAAATTCTTATTGATGATAAAACACTTAAAGATTATCAGGAAAAAGAATTTATAGTGAATGATTTCGGTGAAATATATCCAAATCAATTCGTGATGTTCTGTAAAAATGAAGATGATGAAGAAGGCGTTATTGCCCGTTATTCCCATGAAAATAATACGATCTATCCTTTGAAATATTATAAAGGGCAGGAGATTTTCGGAATCGTTGCCAGAAATATGGAGCAAACGATGGCTTTTGACCTTCTGATGGATCCGGAAGTGAAACTGGTGAGCCTGGTTGGAAAAGCAGGAACAGGAAAAACACTGATAGCTCTTGCTGCTGGTTTGAATCAGGTTGTAGAAAGCAACAATTATTCACGAATGGTAGTATCCCGCCCGGTTTCTCCACTTGGAAAAGACATCGGATACCTTCCCGGAACCAAATCGGAAAAATTGAATCCGTGGATGCAGCCGATCTATGATAATATGGAAATACTTCTTTCAGGAAGGAAAGAAAAAGAAGATAATGATAATGGAAAGATATTCGGGAAAAAAGAACCATCTTTAAAGGATTACCTCGATTTCGGTTTTATCGAATTGGAACCTCTCACCTATATTCGTGGAAGAAGTCTGCCGGATCAATATATAATAATAGATGAATCACAGAATCTTACTCCGCATGAGATGAAGACGATCATCACCAGAGCCGGAGAAGGGACCAAGGTTGTACTTACCGGCGATCCGTACCAGATCGATATTCCTTACCTGGATTCCGAGAGTAACGGATTGAGCATTGCAGTAGAAAAATTTAAACAGGAGCAGATCTGCGGTCATATTACACTGGAAAAAGGTGAGAGATCAGCCCTGGCAAACCTTGCTGCAAAGTTTTTTTAGTTTATTGGTTAAATTAGTCTGTCTTTGCGAGGAATCTTCAGAGGATTTACAGACGAAGCAATCTCAGAAATTAAAGATTCTCAAATATGTGAAATGTAATTGCAGGTTCATTCCGGCAGTTGCAGGATTGAACCGTAACGTTTTGGACGCATCAAAAAGATACGTCCTGCATCATGATGATAAAATAAGTAATAATGTCATTCCTCCCGAAGTATTTCGGGAATTGGGAATCTATTAGTACTGCAGAGATTCCCGTTTACAAGGTAATGACAGAAGGATTAATTTATTATGCAAAATGAAAGAAGCTGGACAGAGATTAACCTGTCAAATTTTGAACAAAACCTGAATGAATTGAAAAAGTTCATGTCAGCGGGAACAGACTTCATGCAAATAGTTAAAGCAGATGCATATGGACATGGAGCTTTTGAAATTTCAAGAAAAGCAATTCAATGCGGGGCAACTTTCCTGGGAGTGGCAAACGTACAGGAAGGCATGCTGCTGCGCTATCAGGGTATCGATACACCAATTCTGATATTATCTCCTTCCCTGGAAAGCGAGATCGAGCTTATTATGGAAAATGAACTGATACCTACAATATCATCCCTGGAATTTGCACAGACTCTCGATAAAAAGGCAATGAAGAAAATCGGTATTCACATCAATATCGATACGGGAATGGGTAGAAGCGGAATTCATTATAAACAGGCATTGGCAACAATTTCGAAGATACGACAACTCCCGAATTTAAAGATAGAAGGGATATTCTCTCATTTTTCTGCTGCTGAAAATGATACTGATTATTCGAGATTACAATCTGAAAGATTTAAAGGTATCCTGGATGGACTGGATTTCAAATCAAAATACATCCACATTGCCAATAGCAGCGGGGTAATCACATCCAAAGATGA
>DAOUUD010000017.1 GCA_030668345.1 Candidatus Cloacimonadota bacterium
TGCCCTATCAGCCAGGCCTACCATATCCAAAAGCTCGGTAGCACGCTTTTTTGCTCGTTTAGCCCTGCCAAGCCAGCCCAGCACCGATACCGACGCCATCGCAGGGAGCAGTACATTTTCCAGCACCGTCAATTCGTCAAGAAGATGATAGAACTGAAAAACAAATCCGACTGTTTTATTGCGAAATTCACTAATATTACGATCTTTCATTTATATCTTTTTATTTGAATAATAAATCGCTCCATTATCCGGTTTATCAAGCATTCCCATCAGATGAAGTAAAGTGCTTTTTCCGCTGCCCGACTCACCCGTAATAGCTATCATGTCTCCAGTTTCTACTTCCAGATTTACATTTCTTAAAACTTCCAATCTGCCTGTTGCTTCCTGATAACTTTTACTTAAATTTTCTACTTTTAATAAACTCACCAAACTACTCCTACTTATGAATTTCTTAATATATCCGTTATCTCTAATTTTGCTATACTTTTCAGCGGGACAACTGAAGCAAAAAATACGATGAACAACGATACAAAGAAAATAATAACCCAACTGATAAGGCTGAATTCAACATTAATTTTATCCAGAAAATATACATCGCCTTTAAGCATGAAAAAAGTCTGCCAGCTTAAGAACTCGGCAATGAGAACACCCAGTATCTGCCCCAAACTTACAGCCATCACCGCAATTATAAGGGTTTTTCCAATAAAGATCTTCTGTAATATTTTGTTTGTTGCACCAAAGGCTTTTAAGATGCCTAATTCCTTACGCTTTTCTATGATGGAAGTGGAAACAGAAGTCACCACATTGAACGATGCTACCAATATAAGGAAACTGAGAATCAGGAATATCACCCATTTTTCCACTTTGAGAAGCGCAAAAAGATTACCGTTAAAATCTATCCAGGAACTGAACTGGTAACGATGCTCGAATTCCTGTTCCCAACGATATGCCAGATAGTCTGCTCGTTCTATCTGCTCTGGTTTCAATTTTATTTCTAGCATTGTAAATTCATCCTGCAAAGAATTAAATTCCGCCAATGTTTCTATATTCAGGAAGACATACTTACTGTCGTATTCGTACATTCCGGAACGGTACAATCCCACCACTTCGAATTCCTGCTGTTTCGGCTTCATGCCCAAGGGAGTTATTTTGGAGTTCATAGAACTCACAAGTTTAAATGAATCCCCGACGTTTACTCCCAGTTCCTTTGCCATACGATAACCCAGTACAGCATCACCAGGTTTTTCCAATTTAAAGCTGCCTTCATAAACAAATTTTTTATATGAAGTAGGTTGTTTATCCTGCTTCCAATTTATACTCCGAATAATGGCACCTTTTACCTTGCTTTCATTGGAAGCCATAGCTTGTGTTATAATAACAGCAGCGGAATTATCTACTTCGGGGTGAGCATCTAAGAAACTGGATATTTCTGTTACATTTTCCCCTTGCAAGTTTCCATTTGTACTATTAAAAACGTAAATATGTGTATTCGCACCAAGAATAGTTTTTTTAAGAACGGTTTCATAACCTTCAAAAATGGAGAGAGCAACAGTGAGCGTGGCAACAGATACAATGATGCCAACCACCATAAAGATGGAATCAAATCGAAGCCATTCTTTTTTGGACGAGCTAATATATTTTTTTAAAAAATATAATATAATCTTATTCATTTCGGTTTACGTTTAATTTACAAGAATTTCTGTCAATATTTGTCTCTTTCATATCAAGTTAAAATAATGCTTGCCAATGAGTTGTTGATTTCTGAATCTTGAACTGTATTTCATAGGAGGTAAACTATGAACATTTCATTCAAAACTTTAATTGTTGTTTTTCTTACTTTCAGCTATAGTATAATATCAGCAACAATAATCAATGTACCAGGCGACCAGCCAACAATCCAGGATGGAATTAACGTTGCTGTGGATGGTGACACAGTGCTTGTTCAACCCGGAACTTATGTGGAAAATATTAACTACAACGGAAAGAATATAGTCATAGGTTCATTATTTCTAACAACACAGGATACTACATATATTTCACAGACAATAATCGACGGAAATTATAATGGAAGTGTGGTTACTTTTGAAAGTGGCGAAAATAACAACTCAATCTTAACAGGCTTTACCATTACCAATGGATATGTATCTGGAAATATTCCATATAATTTCGGAGGAGGAATTTATTGTTATGAATCCAACCCAAGTTTGGAGAATTTGTCGATAATGTTTAATTCGGTATCCGAATATGGGGGTGGAGGAGGGATTTATTGCTATGGTTCCAGCCCAAGTCTGGAGAATGTAACGATATCAAATAATTCTGTATATACGTTTAGTGTGGGTGGTGGTCTTTTCTGCGAAAACTATTCCAGTCCCAATCTTACAAATGTTGTAATAATGAGCAATTCTGCGCGTGATGGAGGAGGGATTTTCTGCTATGAATCCAATCCGAGTTTTATGAATGTAACATTAGAGTTCAATACAGCCATAAAAAGCGGTGGAGGAATATACTGCTTCAATAATTCTAATCTGAACCTTACCAATGCGACAATAATTAATAATAGTTCAGGTAGATCTGGAGGTGGGATTTACTGCGAAGATAATTCCAGTTTGAATCTGGTGAATGTGACATTTGAGTATAATACAGCAACAATATTTGGTGGTGGTATTTACTGCGAAGAATCCAATTTGAATATGGAGAATGTGACAATGACAAATAATACAGGAAATCATGGTGGAGGAGGATTATATGCCTTTGGATCGAATGTAGTATTTAGTTCTGAAAATCGCAGTAATATCTATTTGAATAATATAGAAAACAGAGGTATCGGAAGTGACATATTTTCTGATGTTACGATGGCTGTTATAGTTGATACATTTACGGTTTTAAATCCGACAGAGGTTCATGCTTCATACCTAGAGCATTTCACATTTGATATTTTACATGCAAAACAAAATCAGGTTAGTTCAAATCTGTACGTGTCACCGGAAGGAGATAATAGTAATAGCGGATTAAACGTTAATGAACCTTTAAAAACAATACAATTTGCTAGTTCAATTATCTTAGCAGATTCTCTGAATCCTCATACTATATTTTTATCTGATGGATTATATAGTTCATCTTCAAATGGAGAATTTTTCCCGGTTGGTTTACCGGATTGTGTGTCATTGGTTGGTGAAAATGAGATAAATGTCATTTTGGATGCAGAAAATATTACATGTGTCATTAGCTTAAGAAACGTTAACAATAGTACAATATCTACTCTGACCATTAAGAATGGACTATCTTCTTTTGGTGCTGGCATCAGTTGTGATGCATCAAGTCCAAATCTTGATAATGTGACGATAATTGATAACACTGCATATTTGGGAGGTGGGATTTACTGTAAAAATAATTCTAATCCTAACCTTGATAATGTAAAAATAGCAAATAATACCGCAGATAGAGGTGGTGGAATTTGCTGCTGGGAAAACTGCAGTCCAAGTCTTGCTAATATGACTATTGTATATAATACAGCAAATTCTGAAGGTGGTGGTATATATTGCCGAGAAAATTCAAACCTAAATATTGTGAATGGATTGATAGAGAATAATACAGCAGAATGTGGAGGTGGCCTTTACTTCGATGAAAATACTATTTCTAGTCTGGAGAATGTAACTATAGAGAATAATACTGCAACTTATTATGAAGGTGGTGGAATATACTGCGGTGGAACCAGTTTGAGTTTAGAGAATGTGACAATAACAGATAATAATGCTGATTTTCGTGGTGGTGGTATTCACTGTGCGGGATCAATTGCAAGCCTTACAAATGTGACGATAATGCATAATACAGCAAATATTGGTGGCGGGATCTACTATGGGGGACCCAGTTTGAGTTTAGCGAATGTGACGATAACCAATAATTCTGGTTTCAATAGAGGTGGTGGATTAGATGTTAGCTATAATTCAAATGTATTATTCAGTTCAGAAAATCGCAGTAACATATATCTAAATAATGTAAATAGTCGTGGTATCGGTAATGATATATTCTCATTAAGTACTATGAATGTTATCGTTGATACTTTTACTGTTTTAAATCCAACAGATTTTTATGCTTCACCTCTTGAGAATTTCACTTTTGATATTTTACATTGCATACAGCAGAATCAAATTAATTCCGATCTATATGTATCCCCAGAAGGAGATAATAGTAATAGCGGCTTAACAATTGATGACCCACTTAAAACAATTTATTATGCTTGTTCAATTATATTTGCAGATTCTCTCAACACTCATACAATTTTTTTGTCTGAAGGTGTATATAGTCCATCAACGAATGGAGATTTTTTTCCAATCAATTTACCAAATTATGTGTCATTGATTGGTGAGAATGAGGAAAATGTTATTTTGGATGCAGAAGAATTCGCTGGTGTTATCAATCTAACGTATGTTAACAATATAACCATTTCTGATATGACAATAATGAACGGACAAGCTGAAGCCGGTGGTGGTATTTACTGCAGTGAATCCAGTCCGAACATTACCAATGTTACGATAACAAATAATACCGCAGATATTGGAGGTGGTATTTGCTGTGATTTATATTCCAACCTAAACTTTTCCAATGTGAAGATAGTGAACAACACAGCATTTCAAGCTGGTGGATTATACTTTGGTTGGTTTTCCAGTTCGATTCTTGTTAATGTACTAATAGCTAATAATACTGCAACTTCTTTAAGTGGTGGTATTTATTGCAGTTTGTATAGCAGTCCAACTTTTGTAAATGTAACAATAGCAAATAATACTGCATCTTTAGGTGGGGCGATTATAATTACCAATAATTCTCACCCGAGTTTAATTAATTGCATATTGTGGGATAATGCACCTCAAGAAATTTATTTTGATGAGTATAGCTCAAGTTCAATCACCATTTCTTATAGTGATATTGATGGTGGATTGGAAGGAATCGTTACCAATAATAGTGGAACCGTTAACTGGCTGGCAGGTAACATAGACGCAGACCCATTATTTGCAGATCCGCAAAATGAAGATTTCCATCTAACCTGGGCTAATTTTCCAATCCCGGATTCTACAATGTCTCCCTGTATAGACGCAGGTGATCCAAATTCACCTTTTGATCCGGACAGCACAATAGCAGATATGGGAGCATTCTATTTTGACCAGAATCAAACAGGTACTGGAAATCTTGCTATCAATCAAATTACAAAATCACAACTTAACAATAACTACCCAAACCCCTTCAATCCAGAAACTACTATCTCTTTCTACACCGTAGAGGATGCTGAGAATGCAGAAATAATTATTTATAATATAAAAGGTCAGAAGGTTAAACAATTGAAAATTGAAAATCTAAAATTTAAAATTAACGAAGCTATTTGGAACGGAACTGATGATAATGGTAGAAATGTTAGTTCAGGTGTTTATCTTTATCAATTGAAAGTCGATGGAAAGCAGATCGATACAAAAAGGTGTTTATTGTTAAAATAAAAAACTGGAGGGATGATGAGGACTTTTAAAACTTTCATTCTTATTCTTGTACTTCTTTATTTTGCATATAACTTGTTTTCATCTACTCGTGAAGAGATAGTTGAAGATTTCGAAAGTGGTTCAATAACATTGTATTCTTATCCGGATGAAGATCTGGAGCCAGATGCCTGGGAATTGGATTCTATCAACACAGCTTCGCCCGAATCGCAATATTCACTAAAATTATATGGTAATACCTGGAAGATCGAAGATATTTCTCCTGTAACTGTTAATCCCGGTGATGTCTGGCAGGTTTCTTCTTATGTAGAAGATATGGGAGAGATCCACAGCTTTGGTGTAATGGATAATGAAAATGTGATGCGTTATTCTCTGGACGGAACCCAAGAGCTGAACATAGAAGAATGGGTTACTGTCAATCAGGGAGCGTTTCCATACCAGGAATGGAACAACTTTATGCTTCCTGTTGCAGATGATTGGTTTGCCTGGTATGATTATTATCCGGTGATCACCAGTATAGTATTCATAAATGATAACGATGCAGGTTCCGGCGTTGTTTATTTTGATGATATTATAAATATTACAGAAGACCTGCCGGTTCCTCCGGAAGTAGAGATAAGTTACATTATTGGACAAATTTATCGCAGACAGAACGGAGACCGCAGCGTTGATGTACAGTTTTTCAGTGAAGTAACCGACCCCGACAGTGAAGAACACCTTTATTTCTGGAACTTTGGCGATGATTCTACCAGCACAGTTCAAGATCCTTTTCATACCTTCCTGGTAGAAGATGATCACGATTATACTGTTCTGTTGCAGGTGGTTGATGATACAGATCTTTGGGGACAGGATGTTTGTCAAATCGAAGTGGATGAAGGTGCTACTTCCTTTCCGATAACCATGAATTTCGCTGGTGATATTATGATGGCACGCGGGTATGAACAATATATCATTCCCAATCTGGGAGTGGAAGCAATCTTTGAACCTACACTTCCAATATTAGGAGATGCAGCAGATATCACTGTGGCGAACTTGGAATGTCCTCTTACCACGCATACAATCCACCATCCTACAAAAGCAATTTACTTCAAAGGTTCACCGGAAAATGCTGCCGGGCTTACTTATGCAGGAATAGATATCGTTACACTGGCAAATAATCATATCATCGACTATATGCTGGAAGGAATGCAGGAAACACAGGCTGTTCTGGATAGCTTCGGAGTGCTTTATTCAGGTGCCGGTGCAAATTCCTATGAAGCATATCTACCACTTTATTATTCTAAGTCTGGTGTAAATATAGCCTTCCTTGCTTCATGTGATAGAACAGGGCAGTACAACAATTGTCAACCGTATTTGAATGCAGGTTATAATAAACCCGGATTCGCTTATATGACTCCCTACTACGTGATGCAGCAGATACAAGCTGTGGAAGATTATGCAGATGTTATTGTGGTAGAAGCTCACTCGGGAAGTGAATATTCCACTGCTCCTGGTGCAAACTACGATTTTATAGATATTTTTGCAGGTTGGGATGAAAAAGATTTTGCAGAAGATGAGGATTACACACCGCGTATCGATATTCCCCACATGTGGGATATCGAGATCAGGCATCATTTTATAGATTCCGGTGCAGACATTGTGATCTGTCATCATCCGCACGTGATACAGGGACTTGAGATATATAATGGCAAACTTATTGTTCATTCACTCGGGAATTTTGCTTTTGATCTGAATTATTTTGAGACTTTCCCATCTATGATCCTGAATACAAAGATAGATCAGGATGGATTTTGTGAATATTCCATTAAGCCTGTATACATCGATGATTATATCCCAAGACCGGCAGAAGGAGAACTTGGTATTCACATGCTGGATTACATAGCAATGAAATCTAAAGAACAAAATACATATCTTCATGTAGATCGGAATGAGGTGTCTGCAACAGTAATAATAGACACCCTGACCATGTTAGTGAACAATGAGCAGTACCAGCAGCAATTGTATTTTGAGGAGATAAATGATCAATGGGTTTCAGAAATATTACATCTTCCGCGAACTGGATACATTTCCTGTATAAATTCTATCTTCCCGCAAGGTGAATATGAGTTCAGGACTGGAAAAGAGATCGTGTGGTTTGGAAATTTCGAGGATGAAGGAGCATCCACATGGAACGTGAACAGCGACGATGAATGGTTAGATAACACGGTTTACTACGAAGGAGAATATTCTCTGCGTCAACGAAGGTTTCCTGCTTCCGGTGATAACATAATCACAAATCTTGAAAACAGGATTAGAAGATATTCCGATGGAAATTATTCCCTTCACGGATATATTAAAACGCAAAATGGAGCAGGAGTTACGATTCAGGCAAGATATTACCAAACACGAACCAGCGCTACTCTTCTGGATATCGAAGACGTAGGATTGCCAGTTTCGGGAGATCTGGACTGGACTTATTTCCAAAAGGAATTAACTCTACCGGAAGGAACAAATTACTTCGATATATGTTCCAGTAGCGATTGCCCTGTAGGTGGTGAAGCATTTTCCTGGTTCGATAACGTTGGACTGATAGAATGGACAGAATGGGAAACGGTAGATAATTTTCCCTTTGCTATTGTAAATCCCAACGACTATTATTATCTTCAAATAAGATCAGTGGATGAAGTAGAAAACGTTACTATTGCTTTTACCGAAACAAATTATGGCAACTATCAGGTCGAATATGATAACAATACATCATCAGTTCCACTTGCAGCCAGTTTGAAAGGTAATTACCCCAACCCCTTCAACCCTGAAACTACCATTTCTTTCTTCACCGCAGAGGACGCGAAGAACGCAGAGCTTGTGATTTATAATATTAAAGGGCAGAAAGTGAAGACACTTGTTAATGAAGTTCTTCCGGCAGGAGAGCATTCAGTTGTGTGGGATGGGAAAAATACAAATAATAAAGCTGTAGCTTCGGGTATTTATTTTTATAATTTGAAAGTTGGTAAGAAATCTATAGCAACTAAGAAGTGTTTGTTATTGAAATAACAAACTCCCCTTTGTAAGGGGAGATTAAGAGGGGTTGTCTTAATTCCCTATTTTATCAACTGTTCCAGTTGATCGAGATGTTCCGGTAATTTCTGGATAAACACAGGATTCAATCGGAACGATTGAAAAATAAATGATGATTTTAATGAAAAATTAAATTAGGAGAGATCATGAAATATTTAATAAGTACATTATTACTTTTTATTTATTGCCTTTCTTTTGCTCAAATCCAATGGCAAGAAAATGGAATTCCTGTGCGGCAGGGAGAAAATATAGTTTGGAATCAAACTTCTGTATCTTGTGATGATGAAACTGTAGTCTCGATCTGGACGGACACTCGTAATGGGATTCGAGGAGTTTATGCTCAAAAAGTCGATATAAATGGAAATTCATTATGGGGAGATAATGGTATCGAAATTTACAATCCCGAAAGAATGCAATCTCGTCCAATTGCAATTTCATCTACCAATAATTCTGTAATTGTTTGCTGGCAAGATTATATCGATCTTGGAAATTATTTATCCAACATCCGAGTTCAGAAAATGGATGCAAATGGAAATATGCTTTGGGGTGAAGCAGGGATTTTGCTGGAAAATAGCGGAGCTAATGGAGGAGCACCCCAAATAGTAGGTCATAGCGATGGTGGAGTATATGTTTTTTGGAATGAAACGCCGCAATCTAATATCAAAGGAATAAGATTATTAACAGATGGCTCTATTGCTGCCGGCTGGGGAGATGGAATAGAAATTTTACCTGCCCAATATGAATTTAAAGCAGATACTGATCAATTGGATGGTGTTATCATATCTGCTGCATTAGATGATGATATTTATATCCAGAGAGTTGACGAAAACGGGAATAAACTTTGGGGAGATAATGGAACACTTCTCTATAATGGATATGTATATATCTACGACTATAAAATTGATATTTGCTCTTCAATGGCTGGTGAGTACTATTTTTCTTGGAAAACCTACGCACAGTATGAACCGCCTAAAATAATGATGCACAAAACAGATAGCGATGGAAATCCCCTTTGGTATTCACCGATCATTATTTCCGAAGGATATTTTATATACAGATTTCTTACAATTTGTCCATCGGATTCACAACCAATAGTAACCTGGAATTGTAATGAAACTTTATTTTCTCAAAAGATCGATTCGGATGGTAACTTATTATGGGGCGAAGATGGAATTACAGTATATGAATCAAATTATGATTTAGATAGCAACTCTGTTATCTTAAAAGAAGATAGTGCTAATGGCTGCATCTTAAGTTGGGAGGATAATGATTATGATTATGACATTAAAATTCTTGTTCAACGAATAAATTCAAATGGTGATTTTCTTTTTGAAGAAGATGGTCTGATCTTATATGAAACTTCTAACTACAATTTAAATCCATCGTTAGCAATAACTGCTCAACACTATTATTTGTGCTGGTTGGATAATTCGGACAATTCTCAATCATTAATTCAACAAATAATTGATGAGGACGGAAATATCTATCTGGAAGAAAATGGTGAGGAAATGTACACAGGTCTTTCAGGTTCGGTTGATGATTTCAAAATGCTTGCAAATGCCGATAATCCCATAATGATCTGGAAGGATGAACGCAACAATAATAGTTACGGAATTTTTCTTCAGATCTTAAATAGTGACGGCTCTAATGTATTTGTAGAAAATGGGATTCCGCTAATCACAAATACTCAATTCTACTTACATGCTTTTGAAGCTGTTTATGGCGAGAATTCAGGAACTATAGCTGTTGTTTGGTCGGAGAACAGAGTAGGGTGTAATCAGATATTTGCTCAAGGTATCGATACATCAGGTAATTTACTATGGGCAGATAGTACCGGAATTTGTCTGACTTCAGCAGATTATAATTCAGTAGATCCTAAGTTATCAGTAATAAATAATTCTGGAACTGATGAGTATTATATAGGATGGGAAGATTTTACAGATTTCTTTGATTCACGCATATTAGGTCAGAAAATTGTTGATGGTAATTTGGAATGGGGAACAGAGGGTAAGGTCATCGTCGATAGAGATGGTAATGATGAACTAACTGATATTTTAGATAATTACTATATATGGCAAAGTATTGGATATCAAAACGAAAATATATTCTGTATAATGGTAGATGAAAATGGTGATCCTGCTCCGGGATGGCCTGAAGATGGATTGGAAATATGTATTGCTGAAGGAATACAGCGAAAGTCTCGTGGCATAATTGTTCCGCAGGGATTATTAATATTATGGATAGATTATCGTAGCGGAGATAAAGATATATATGGTCAATTAGTAACTAATGACGGAAATATTCTCTGGGAAGAAAATGGTTTACCCATAGTTGAACAGGAAAATGATCAGGTTAACTTCAAATTTGTATATGATGATGGATTGTACGTTGTTTGGCAGGATTTCCGTTCAAGTTGTAATTACGAAATTTATGCTCAAAAATTTGATGAAGATGGAAACGAACTCTGGCAGGCGGGAGGAGTTCTGGTTGCAGGAGTTGATGAAATCGCTTATCAAAATCCTGATTTAATAAAAGCTGGTAATAAAATTTGTATTGTCTGGGATGAAAGAATTGATTATGATGATAGAAATATTAAAGCACAACTTTTAGGTGAGGATGGTGAACTGCTCTGGCAGCCACAAGGTATATTAATTTGTGATGAATCTTTGGATCATAATTTCCCAAGAGTTGTATCAAATGAAGAGGATGATGTTTACATAGCCTGGCAAGACGGCAGATCAACATTAATGGGAAATGAAGGTTTAGTTTCAATCCCCGGAATTTATGCTCAAAAGGTAAATCTGGGACCATCTTTTGCAAATGATGAAATTATAAAGCCGATCGATGTTCTTTGTAATTACCCCAACCCCTTCAACCCTGAAACAACTATAGTATTTAATCTCACCGCAAAGAATGCTGAGAACGCAGAGCTTGTGATTTATAATATTAAAGGGCAGAAAGTGAAACAATTGAAAATTGAAAATTTAAAATTGAAAATTAACGAAGTTGTTTGGGATGGAACTGACGAAAATAACCGACTGGTCGGTTCCGGAGTTTTTTTTTATGAATTGAAAGTAGGTGATAAATCTATTGCAACTAAGAAGTGTTTATTATTGAAATAAAATCCTGCTATTTTTTTAAAACGGATAAAATCAAATCTAAATTTATTTTTTAAGGTTATTAAGAAAACTCCTTGCCTTATAAATGCTGGTACAAATATTGCATAATTAATTTAATTAATCTTAATAAGGATAGGAAAAATTATGAGAACTTTAAACTTCATTTTGCTGATTCTAATATGTGCATTCCCGATTTTCATACATTCGATCGAAATTAGCGGAGACAAATTTTCACTGAATTTTGAGGGAGATTTCGAATTCAAGAAATTGAATACAAAGACTATTGGAAATTCCGAGTATTATCAATTACAGATCGAGGAATGCAGAAATACTGGTTGCATCGGTGAAGCTGAATTGCCGGTTTATACAAAACTGGTCAGCCTGCCCCCCACCGGAAACTTTTCAATAACAGACTTGAAATATGATTATGAAGTGATCGACATCGATAAGAAAATAGTTCCATTCGGCATGCAGGAAGAGAAAACAGCTTCCGAATTCTATGAAAAAAATTCCTGGTTTCCCTCTGAAATAGTTTCTGTGGGTGATCCTGTCATCATGCGGGGAAACAGGTTTGTTCAGATAGCTATAGCCGCAGTACAATACAATCCTGCTTCGGCTCAGATCAGGATACTTAAAGATATCGATTTCAATTTTGATATTGATTACCAAAAAACCGAAAATCCTTTAAACAAGAATGTAGCTTCACGCTCATTTGCCAACATCGTAGAAAAGAATGTTTACGGAGCAGAAGCAATCAGAAACGCCGATGGCGGACAATATCTTATCATTGCTCCAGATGGTACTGAAGCACTGTTGGAACCGCTTCTGCGCTGGAAGGAAAAACTTGGTTTCAAAACCAGGTTGGCTACAATTTCCGAAACCGGTTCCTCTGCCGATGCTATTAAAGCATACATTCAGAATGCTTATGATAACTGGGAAACTCCTCCCGAATATGTGATACTGGCAGGTGATGTAAGCGGAGTATACCAGGTACCCGCTTTTTATGTACAGGGTTATTACACTTCCTGGGATGTAAGCGATCATAATTATACTTTACTGGATGGTGAAGACTACTTTCCTGATGTCTTGATTGGACGTCTTTCATACCAGGACCAAAATCAGCTTAACACTATTATTAGCAAAATAATAAATTATGAAAGAAATCCCATAATGGGGTATGATTGGATGAAACGTGCTCTGATGATAAGTTATGTGGAAGAAGGTTGGTGGCTATACTATTCTCCAAGAGAAACCGTAATGGCAGCTCGGGAAAAACTACTGGATTTTGAATATACTTGCGTAGATACTTTTATAGCGCCATATCAGTGGGGATCCTCAATCCTGAGAAATATGATAAACACAGGTTATTCTTTTGTTAATTATCGAGGAGCCGGTGGTCCGTCTTACTGGTGGGGAAATTACGGACCGATGTTTGAAACTTACGACATTACTCAATTGAATAATGGTTTTATGCTGCCCATGATTACCAGTATGACTTGCGGTGGTGGAGATTTTGCCTATACTGGCAATCCATCCTGCTTTGGTGAAACCTGGCTGAATGCAGGCACGCCTGGCGTTCCCGAAGGAGCTATCGGTTTTATAGGACCCAGCGAATACGATACTAAAACCTGGTTCAACAATGCTAAGGACCTGGGAATTTACCAGGGAATAACCCGGGAAGATCTCTATCGATGCGGGGAAATGCTGCTGCGCGGTAAGATGGAATTATATATTAACTACCCGAACAATCATGCTTGGGGAAACGCCCTTAATTCAGATCAATTCTATTTTTATGTATATAATCTGATCGGAGATCCTGGACTGCAGATATGGACAGATATTCCCAGGGAAGTGGAAATGGAATTTGAAACAGAAATCAATACCAGCTACAATTATCTGCATGTTCAGATAGACAATACAATAGAAGATCCGGAAGGTTTTACGATCGCCATAACAAATGCAGACAGCTTAATAGCTGTGGGAATCACCGATGAGAGTGGTGCGGTTGATATTCCAATAAATTTACCTGTTGGTGCTTACACGGTTACTTCATCCAAATATGGCTGTATTCCACAGGAAGTAGACCTGGATGTGATTGAAGAGAACACGATCTGCCTGAATTCATTTATAATAGATGAAACGATAGCTGGTGAAACGATCGATCTGGAGATCACGATCCAGAATATTGGAGACATAACGGCTACAGATGTTCAGATATCTCTTGAATCTGATGAAGATTTCCTCACTGTTACTTCCGGTCCGGTTAATATTGTTCAGCTTGAAGCAGGTGAAATATATAGCGGTTATTTCCAATTTGAAATAGAAAACAACTGGAGAAACGGTTTATCCACCAGAGTGTTTTTACAGGTTAATTCCAGTTATGGTGAACAGAATTTTATTATTCCATTTGAAATCTCCTCACCTGAATTCTGTGTATCGGAATTCATAGTGAATAATGCCGAAGGATGCCTTCTTCAAAACGAAGTAAATGAAGTATCCATTCAATTACTTAATTGTGGAACCCTCGATTCGGAAGCACTTGAGGTGGATCTGCTGAGCATGAATGCAAATTCAAATATGGTAAGTGGAATCAGTGCTATAAATCCAATAGTGGTTAATTCCACAGGAATAACAATCGACCTTTTCCAGGTAGAGATCTTCAATTCTATGTCTGGTGAATTGGCAGCTTTCAGGCTGAAGGTATTAGATTCGGGAACAATTCTTCAGCAGCTCGATTTCACAATTCCGATCGGCATAATTTCGGAAGAAAGTCCAACTTTCAGCAACTATGGTTATTATGCTATTGAGTCTACCGATAGCGGAAATTTTACTGCTCCAGTGTACAATTGGATAGAACTTGATCCATCCTATGGCGGCATAGGTACTTTAATTACAGGAGGACATACAACCAGTGATGGACATGTAACAAACACCGACTTACCTTTCACATTCCAGTATTTTGGAGAAGCTTACGATCAGGCAGCTATCTGTTCAAATGGCTGGATTGGCATGGGAGCAAGCGAAATAATATTTCATCTTAACAGGAACATCCCTTCCGGAGCCGGTCCCAAAGCCATGATAGCTCCTTTCTGGGATAATCTTACAAATGGTGAGATGTATACATATTATAACGAGGAAGAGCATTATTTTGTTATCGAATGGTCTGATTTCAGAAATTATTACAATTACAGTTTCGAGATATTTGAAATGATTTTATATGACCCGCTGTATTATCCTACTGAAACCGGAGATGGAGAAATCCTGTTCCAATACAAAGATATTAACAACGTAGACCAGGAACACAACTATGCTACTATAGGCATCGAGAATAAAGAACAAACAGATGGCCTGCTGCTTTCTTTTGCCAATATTTATCCTGCAACTGTGCACCAGATCCAGGATGAAACCGCTATTTTTATCTCCACATGCCAGGAAACTTATGTTCATAACGAAGATGAAATGATCTCTCCCGGCTCATTCAGTTTGAACCAGAATTATCCAAATCCCTTTAACCCTGAAACAACAATACGATTTACCACCGAGAACACCGAGAAAAACACCGAACTAGTAATCTATAACCTCAAAGGTCAAAAAGTGAAGACACTTGTTAACAAACTACTTCCAGCAGGTGAGCATTCAGTTGTGTGGGATGGAAAAGATGATATCAACAAACAGGTTTCATCGGGAATATATTTCTATAAATTGAAATTGGATAACTATGAAAAAACTAAAAAAATGTTGTTAATGAAATAAAATGATTCATAAGGCAGTTCGTAAGAGTTGCCTTTTTTGTTTGACACAATTTCTCAAATAATTGCATATCAACTCATGGTAAAAATAAAATTCTACAGCCTGATCAGAATGCATCTGGGAATTAATGAAGTAGAAATAGAAACTGCTTCTGTTTCGATCTACGAGCTTATTCTTAAGGTCGAAAAACAGATAGGGAAAAAATTCCTCGATCAACTCATCGACACTGAAATGCAGATCCTGCCCGGTACAATAATCCTGATCAACGGTCGCAATATTTATCATCTGGATAAGATCAATTCCATTGTGCAAGATGGCGATGAGATCAGCATTTTTCCACCAGGTGGAGGTGGTTAATGAACAGCGAAATGTTTCTGCGGAACATCCAATTCTGGGGTGAAGAAAAACAGAAGATATTAGCGGATTCATCCATTCTGATCGCCGGTGTAGGCGGTTTGGGTTGCACTGTAGCAGAGATCCTGACCAGGGCAGGTATTGGAAAAATAATTTTGATCGATAATGGAATAATAGAAGCATCAAACCTAAATCGGCAGATATTATTTGAAGTTTCCGACATTGGAAAGCCAAAGGTGGATATTGCTAAAA